>DAIQBC010000105.1:0-8838 GCA_036781345.1 Acidimicrobiales bacterium
GCCACCCGATCGCCGCCACCGGCATCGCCAACATCTGGGAGGTGTGCCACCACCTCCGCGGCGAGGCCGGCCCCCGCCAGATCGAGGGCGCCAAGGTCGGCCTGGCCCACGTCATCGGCCTCGGCTCGGCCTGCGGCGTCCACATCCTCGAGAAGAGCGCCGCCTAGACAGAGGCGGTGCTCGCCGTCGTCCTCGCCTGCTTCGCGGCCGGCTGGGCGCTCCGCCGGACGATCCCCGGCGCGGTCGGACTGCTGCCGTCGTTCGACCGCTTCGTGCTGTGGGTGGCCCTCCCGGCGCTGATCCTGGCCAGGTTGCCGGGGACAGAGCTGGGGAGCTCCCTCGTCCCGATGGCGGTGGCCTGGGGCATCCTCGCGGCCGCTGTCCTCGTGGTCCGGTTGGCCGCCCGTGCACTGACGTGGGACCGGTCGACCACGGGGACCCTGCTGCTCGTCACCGCCCTCGGCAACACCAGCTTCCTGGGCCTGGCGGTGGTGGAGGCGCTGCTCGGCCGCGACCACCTCGCCGCCGCGCTGGCCTACGACCAGCTCGGCACGTTCCTCGGCTTGGCCACCTTCGGCAGCATCATCGCCAGCCACTACGGCTCGGCGGCGTCAGGCTGGCGACCCGTGGTGCGTCGGCTCCTCACCTTCCCGGCCTTCCTGGCCATGCTGCTCACGCTGCCGCTGCGCACCTGGCCCCTCCCTGACGGCCTCACCGACGCCCTCGGCGGCGTCGGCCGCCTGGTGGCACCCGTGGCCATGCTCGCCCTCGGGCTCCGATTCCGTCTGCGGCTCGCTGGACACGTGCGGCAGGCGGCCGTGTGGTGCCTGGCCACCAAGATGGTGCTACTCCCCGCGCTCGCCCTCCTGGTCGCCGTCCTCGCCGGGGCGACCGACGAGATCCCGTGGCGGGCCTCGGTGCTCGAGGCGGGGATGCCGCCAATGGTGACGGCGGGCGTCGTGGCCGTGCAGGCCGGGCTCGACGAGGAGCTGAGCTCGTTCGTCGTCGGCGCCGGCCTCCTGCTGAGTGCCGTCACGCTGCCGCTGCTGCGTCTGGCCCTCGGCTGACCCGAGGACCGTCAGCCCTCGACGAAGCCGTCGGCCACCAGGAGCGCCTCGTCGAGCACCGCCAACGCCCGCCCCACCTCCGCCTCGGTGACGATCAGCGGCGGCGCCATGTGGATGCGGTTGAAGTGGGCGAAGGGCCACAGGCCGCGGCTCTTGCAGGCATTCATGACCTCGACCATGGGCTTGGCCGCGTCGCCCGAGGCGTTGAACGGCACCAGGCCCTCACGCGTGGCGGGGTCTCTCACCAGCTCGAGCGCGAAGAAGCACCCGAGGCCGCGCACCTCGCCCACCGAGGCGTGTCGGGTGGCCAGCTCGCGCAGGCCTGGGCCCAGCACGTCGGCGCCGATGTGGGCGGCATGCTCCACCACGTCGTCGTCCTCCATGGCGCGGATGGCCCCGACCGCCGCTGCACAGGCGAGCGGATGCCCCGAGTAGGTGAGGCCGCCCTGGTAGGCGCGCTCAGAGAACGTCTCGGCCACCGCGTCGGTCATCACCACGCCGCCGAGGGGCACGTAGCCCGAGTTCACGCCCTTGGCGAAGCACAGGAGGTCGGGCGCTACGTTCCAGTGGTCGGTCGCGAACCACTCGCCGGTGCGGCCGAAGCCCACCATCACCTCATCGAGGATGAGCAGGATGCCGTGCTCGTCGCAGAGCTCGCGCACGCCAGGCAGATACCCCGCTGGCGGGATCAGCACGCCGTTGGTGCCCACCACCGTCTCGAGCACGATGGCGGCGATCCGCTCAGGGCCCTCGAACTGCACCACCTCCGCCAGGTGGGCAAGGGCGCGCGTCGCCTCCTCCTCCTCGGTGGTGGCCGAGAACGATGAGCGGTAGAGGTAGGGGCCGAGGACGTGCACCACCCCGGGGATGGCGGGCTCCGACCCCCACCGGCGGGGCTCGCCGGTGAGGGCCATCGTCGCGGCCGTGCCGCCGTGGTAGCTGCGGTAGGTCGCCAGCACCTTTGACCGGCCGGTGTGGGCGCGTGCCATGCGGATGGCGTTCTCGTTGGCCTCCGCTCCACCGTTGGTGAAGAAGACGCGATCCAGCCCCTCGGGGGTGTGAGCGCAGATGAGGGCCGCGGCCTCGTTGCGGGTCTGGTTGGCGAAGGCCGGAGCCACCGTGCACAGCCGCTTGGCCTGCTCGACGATGGCGGCGATCACCTGCGGGTGTTGGTGTCCGAGGTTGAGGTTCACGAGCTGCGAGGAGAAGTCGAGCCAGCGGTTGCCCTCGTGGTCCCAGAACTCGCAGCCAGCACCACCGGCAATGGGCATCGGGTTGATCAGTCGCTGGGCCGACCACGAGTGGAACACGTGAGCTCGGTCAGCCGTGGTGACCTCGGCGTTGGTGGCGGCGGGTTCGAGGAGGGCCATGCCGCCATCTTCGCCCAAAGGGCTTCGGTCCCGCCGACCCGGGACCTTTGGCACCTGCCTCGCGGCGACCGATTCCCTACGGTGGACCCAGTTCGAGAACCCAATCACATGAGGAGACCCGCCATGACAACGATCACACGGCCGGAGGCCACGAGGGCTGGTGAGCCCGTCGTCGCCTTGAAGCGCCGCACCCTTGACTCAATCCTGATCGGCGTCGGCGCGGTCCTGACTGCCGCGCTGTTGGTGGCGGGGGCTCTGCTCACCTGGGGTGCCACCTTCGCCGCCGACTACGTCGACGACGAGCTCTCGTCTCAGAACGTCATCTTCCCGCCGGCGGCCGACCTCAAGGAGGAAGGTCGCAACGACCTGGTGAAGTGGGCCGATGAGGCGGTGAACACCGGTCCCGAGGCCGAGGCCTACGCCAGCTTCATCAACGGCCACCTCCAGGGGATCGCCGACGGCAAGACCTACGCCGACCTCGGGGGTCCCGAGTTCGCGGCCCGGGATGCCGTCACCGCCGCCAAGGAAAGCGGCGCCAGCGAGGCCGACATCGCCAAGCTGCAGGCCGACTACGACAAGATCAGCGGCCAGCGCAACACCCTCTTCAAGGGTGAGACGCTCCGCGGCCTGCTGCTCACGGCCTTCGCATGGGCGACCGTCGGGAAGATCGCCGGCTACGCCGCCATCGGTGCCTTCCTCTGCGGAGCGCTGATGCTGGTCCTGGTGCTCCTGGGCATGCGCCACCACCACAAGGTCGTCCAGCAGAGCTGAACGATCGGTAGCAGCAAGGGGCCGCCACCTCCGGGTGGCGGCCCCTTCGCGCTGGCTTACCAGTCCGTTGGCTCGAAGTCCTTAAGGAACTGGCCCCACACGTTTGTGCCGGAGTTCGCTCCGGCGATGATCGGGTCGACGATGCGGGCGGCGCCGTCGACGATGTCGAGCGGCGGATGGAAGCGATGCTCGGCCCGCTTGGCCTCCGCCAGGTGCACCGGGTCCTCGTCGCTCACCCAGCCGGTGTCGACGCTGTTCATGTGGATGCCGTCCGCGTGGTACTCGGCCGCCGAGGTCCTCGTCATCATGTTGAGGGCAGCCTTGGCCATGTTCGTGTGGGGGTGCCGGGTGGTCTTGAACCGCCGGTAGAACTGCCCCTCCACGGCCGACACGTTCACGATGTGCTTGTCGCGCTCCGGGGTGCGGAGCATCAGCGGCTTCAGGCGGGCGTTGAGCACGAAAGGAGCCACTGCGTTGACCAGCTGCGTCTCCAGCAGCTCCACGGAGGACACCTCGCTCAACGTGAGCCGCCAAGAGTTCCGGTCGCGTAGGTCCACCTGCTGGAGATCCTGGTCCAGCTGACCCGTGGGGAACAGGTGTGACGGCCCGTCGCGGTCCTCCGGGAGCAGCACCAGCCGGGCCAGGTCGGCGCTCGGTGCCACGCCGGCGAGGGCGTCCCCGACCGGCTCGAGCGTGGCGCCGCCGCCGATCAGATTCGCTGCGCGCAGGCCGTCCACTCCGCCGAGCAGCGCCCGTGCCGCGGCCGGCATGTGCCCGACCGCAGCGGTCTCGAGATCGAGCATGTGCCGGTAGAACTCCGGCGGCCGGCGCACGGTCTGGCACGCGTTGTTGACGATGTAGTCGAGACGGGAGCTGGTGGCGGCCAGGTGGTGGCACAGCGCCTCCACGCTTGGCGTGTGCCGGAGGTCGAGCCCGTAGACCTCGAGCCGGTCACCCCAGTCGCCGAAGTCGGGCTCCTGGCTGTAGCGAAGGGCGGCATCACGCGGGAAGCGGGTGGTGACGATGAGCGACGCACCCGCCCGCAGCAGCTTGATGCCGGCCTGGTAGCCGATCTTCACCCGGCCCCCGGTGAGCAACGCCACCCGACCGCGCAGATCGGCGGTCTCGGTGCGCTTGGCGAAGCTCACCGTGCCGCAACCCAGGCAGAGCTGGTCGTAGAAGTGATGGACCTCCACGTACTTCTGCTTGCAGACGTAGCAATGCCGCTCGGCATCGGTGCGGGGCGGCTCGTCGGGAGCGACGACGTCCTCGGGCGGGAACACGTTCGGCGTGACGAACACGGGCCGGGCCCGGAGGCGACGGATGCCTGTCTCGGTGAGCACCTCCTCGTCGCGCCTGATCCTGGTCGCCTTCTCCTGGCGTCGGCGGGCCTTGGTCTGCTGCCGGCGAGCCTCCACGTCCGGGGCGAAGGCGTTGCCGGCCGCGTTCAGGAAGCGGATGCGCTCCTCAGGTGAGAGGCCATCGAGCAACGACCGGTCAGCCGCCACCTCCTCCAGGAGCTCGGCCGCCGCGAGCAGCGCGTCGGTCAGATCAGCTTCGTCACCCACCCCTGGAGCCTGCCAGGCCGCCGGCACCAGCGGCGCATCCGGTCAGAAGGACTCGATCACGGACTCCTCCACCGTCACCGGGATCGCCCTGGGCGGCGGATCGGCGATCACCAGACGATCGCGACCCTGGGCCTTCGCCTGCATGAGGGCGTGGTCGGCGGCGCGGACCACATCGGAGAGATCCCCCGACCACGTGGAGTCGGCGACGCCGATGCTCACGGTGAAGGCAGGGATGAGGGCGGTGCCGACGGCCTCACGGAGCTTCTGGCGGATCCGGTGCAGCACCGGCGCCGCGGCCAGGGCATCCATCTCGGGCAGCACGATGACGAACTCCTCCCCGCCGTGGCGTGACACCACGTCGGCGTCGCGCAGCGCTTCGCGCAGGACACGGGCGAAGGTGCGCAGGGCTCGGTCGCCCGTGTCGTGGCCGAAGCTGTCGTTGAGGCGCTTGAAGTGGTCGAGGTCGGCCATCGCCAGCGCAAAGGGCTTGCCGGCCTCGCGTAGGTGGCGGACCCGCTCCTCCATCGCGCGGCGGTTGAGCAGCCCGGTCAAGGGATCCGTCTCGGCCTGGAGCTGCGACTTGGCCATGGCCCGCAACATCCCCAGACGGGCGCCTATCTGGACGCCGATCCCCTCGAGGCGATCGATCGCCCCGCGGTCCCATACGGCATCGCCCCCGGGAGCGGTGGCGTGGATCACGGCGGTCGGGGTGCCGAGAATGGTGATCGGCACGCAGACTGCCGAGATCGCCTCTCCCTCCCGCCCGGCGAGACGCGGGCAAGCGGACAGGTCCTCGCTGTTGTCGAAGCGCAGGCTCCGGCCTTGTCGCACGGCCGGACAGCCCCAGGGGGACTCGACGCCACAGCCGGGCGCATCGTGACCGGCCGCGACGGCAGCCCGATGCAGGTGCGCGTGGCTGGCGTCGGCCACGAGCAGCTCGGCCGGACCGGGCGCCGCGTCGCGCAGCGCCTTGGCGGTGACCTCGAGGGCGTCGTCCTCGGACTGGCCCATGTCGAGGGCGTCCTGGACGTCCCGCAGGAAGGCCTGCTGCTCGACGCGGGCGACCATCTCCGCCTCACTGGCCCGGAGGAGCTCGCGCTGGGCGGCCAGGTCCTTGCGGATCGGGCGGGCAGAGGTCAGGTACAGGGCCAGACCCGAGAGGGCGACGTGCACGGCCGTGGCAATGGCCACGTGGGCCACGCTGCCGCTCAGCTCGAGGACCTGCTCCGTGAGGATCCGAGCCACGAGGTAGGCCGTGGTCAGGCCGACGAGGGCACGGGTGAGCTGCAAGACCAGTGCACCCAACGACGTGTCGATCGCGCTGAAGGCGGCGTGCTCCCAGACTCGCTCGACCGACGGGTCCACGCGCTCCCCTACCTGTGCCACCCCCACAGGATCGGCCGCCGGAACGGAGAACCTGAAGGCCGAGGGGACGGTTGGGCCGGACGGACTAGGTGCGCCGGCCCGTGGAGTGCACGGGGATCGAGACGCCGACCCCTCCGTCGGTGTCGTCACCATACCGAGCCTTCTCGGCCTCGAGGTCGAGAGGAAGGGGACGCGGGTTGGACCGCGCTCTCGCAATCAGCTCCTCCGTGACCACCGCCGCGGGGAGGATCCAGCAGACCTCGAGCTCGATGCCGTCTGGATCTCGGGCGTACAGCGACTTCGTGGTGACGTGATCCGAGGCTCCGACGAAGGCGCCGCGCGCGGTCAGCAGGGCCTTGATGCGCTCGAGCTCGTTGAGGGTGTCGACCTCCCAGGCCAGGTGGTAGAGACCCA
The DNA here is from genome assembly GCA_036781345.1 of Acidimicrobiales bacterium. Classification (GTDB taxonomy): domain Bacteria; phylum Actinomycetota; class Acidimicrobiia; order Acidimicrobiales; family VFJN01; genus VFJN01. The sequence goes on from DAIQBC010000105.1 coordinate 6,556, forward strand.
CGGTGGTCCGGCCCGCACCGCTCGGACCGGCACCGGTGCCGATCTGGAACACACCGAGGTCGTGGTCGTTGGTGGATCCGGGGGCCTGGAGGAAGGCGGCCTGCCCAGGGAGGTGGATCAGAGTCGTGAACCCGAGCACCTGCTCGTAGAACTCGCGGGTGACCTCGGCGTCGCGGACGTAGAGCACGGCGTGGTTGAGGCGGGTGACGGGCATGGTCGGCTCCTTCTGGGCTCAGATCCGCTCGAGCGCGTGGCCGTCGAACAGGGGCTCGATCCCGTGGGCGTCGACATCGGCCTGCAGCTCGGCGTCGGTGGGCGCCGAGGCCGGAGTGGCAGCCGCATCGAGAGCGGCACGGAGGAGGGTGGCGTCGCTGGACGTGTTCAGGAACAGCCGTTCGTGGCGGAGCACCCAGCGCACCGAGCGGGCGATGGCGTCCGGATCACGAAGGGGTTCGTACCAGCTGAACCGACGTCCGTCGTAGCCCACGGGCCAGCGCCGACGGCCGATGGCCTTGATCGTCTGGACGGCCACACCTCGCTCGGAGCACAGCGCCAAGAGCTCTTCGACGTCGGCGCGGTAGGCCTCGTCCTGGAGGGCCACGAAGCTGAAGGGCAGCAACACCGAGGCGAAGGGGAAGGCCTCCAGGCTCCGCAGGTGCATGCGGGCGGTCCGAGTGCCGTGGCCGGTGACGCCGATGTGACGCACCAAGCCCTCGTCGCGCGCGGCCACCATCGCCTCCACCGCCCCGCCGGGCCCGTGGGCCACCCCCCACTCGTCGGGCTCGACGAGGTTGTGGAGCTGGATGAGGTCGACCGAGTCGACACGCAAGCGCTCGAGCGAACGCTCCAGCTCGGCCCGGGCGCCGGCGCCGGTGCGCTCACCCGTCTTGGTGGCGAGGAAGAAGCGGTGGCGGTGCTCGGCCATCCACGGACCGATCCGCAGCTCGGACTCCCCGTAGCTGGCAGCCGTGTCGAGGTGGTTCACGCCCGCCTCGAGCAGGACCGACAGGAGCTCGTCGGCGCGCTCCTGGCGCAGTCCGCCGAGGGCCGCCGCCCCGAAGATCAAGCGGGAGCTGTCGTGACCGGTGCGGCCGAAGGGAGCAGCGGGGAGCACGGCCTGAACCTAGGCCACCCGGTCGCTGAGCACGACCACGGAGCGGGCTGGCACCTCAACCGTCGAGACCGGCGTGGTGCCCTCCAGGTGGCCCCCTACGGTGGCCAGCACCACCTCCCACGGCCTCGACCACTGCTCCGGGAGAGTCCAATGGATCGGTTCGTGGTGGGCGTTGAGCAACAGGAGGAACGAGTCGTCCACCACCGGCTGGCCGCGCGGGTCGAGCTCGGTGATCGACTCGCCGTTGAGGAACAGGCCGATGGAGCGGGCATGGCCGACACTCCAGTCGTCGTCGGTCATCTCCGTGCCGTCGGGCTTGCACCAACCGAGGTCGACGGCGCCGCGGATCGGGTGGCCCTGGAAGTAGCGACGACGACGGAACGACGGGTGCTGCTTGCGCAGCTCGATGAGCCGCTTGGTGAACTCGAACAGGTCGTCGTCCACGTGGTCCCAGTCGAACCAGGACAGCTCGTTGTCCTGGCAATACGCGTTGTTGTTGCCGTGCTGGGTGCGACCGATCTCATCCCCTCCCAGGAGCATCGGCACCCCTTGCGAGAGCAGCAGCGTGGCGAGCAGGTTGCGCTGCTGCGCCGCCCGGCACCGCAACACCTCTGGGTCGTCGGTGTCGCCTTCGACGCCGCAGTTCCACGAACGGTTCGTGCTGTCGCCGTCGAAGCCGCCCTCACCGTTGGCGTCGTTGTGCTTGTGCTCGTAGGACACGAGATCGCGCAGCGTGAAGCCGTCGTGGGCGGTGACGAAGTTGATGCTGGCCACGGGGCGACGAGCATCGGCTTGGTAGAGATCGGAGCTGCCGGTGAGGCGCGACGCCATCTCCCCCACCGTCTCGGGCTCGCCGCGCCAGAAGTCGCGCACGGTGTCGCGGTACTTGCCGTTCCACTCCGACCACTTCGGGGGGAAGTTGCCCACCTGGTAGCCACCTTCGCCGACATCCCAGGGCTCGGCGATGAGCTTCACCTGGCTGATCACCGGATCCTGGTGGATCAGGTCGAAGAAGGCCGACAGCCGATCGACCTCGTGGAACTGACGGGCGAGCGTGGAAGCGAGGTCGAAGCGGAAGCCGTCGACATGCATCTCGGTCACCCAGTAGCGCAGCGAGTCCATGATGAGCTGCAGGGTCTGCGGGTGGGCCATGTTGAGGCTGTTCCCGG
>DAIQBC010000106.1:0-8809 GCA_036781345.1 Acidimicrobiales bacterium
TAAAGCCGGCCGCTGAACATGACCAATGCGTTTGGAACGGCAGCGGCTTCCGCTGGATGAAGCGGAGCTCGGTCAGCTCCGTGGGGGAGCCGCTCAGCAGGTCGAGGGCCACGCGGGCCCCGAATCGGCTGGCCCCCACGCCGAGCCCTGTGTACCCCACCGCGTAGGCGACCCGACCGCGGTGGGCGGTACCGGCGGTGAGGGTGAAGCGCGTGGTGGTGGCGATCGGGCCGCCCCAGCGGTGCGTGAAGCGCACACCCTCGAGCTGCGGGAACGTGTCGAGGAACTGCCCGGCGAGGAGCTGATGGGTCTCGTCCCGCTGGCCCAGCTCGGGACCGATGCCGTTGTTGCGGTAGTAGACGGCGTCGTAGCCGCCCCAGAGGATCCGATTGTCGGAGGTCAGCCGGTAGTAGTGGAACTGGTTCGATGCGTCGGCCAGACCCTGTCTTCCGCTCCAGCCGATCGACTCCATCTGGGGAGCGGTGAGCGGCTCGGTCATCAGCACGTAGTCCCATACCGGCACGACCCGAGCGCGGATGGCCGGCACCAAGCCGCGGAACGCGTTCGTGGCGAGCAGCACCTGCCGGGCTCGCACCGAAGCGCCATGCCCGAGCACCACGATCCCGGCGTTGGCCCCATCGCGGTCAAGCCCTGCGATCGGCGTGTGCTCGAGCACCCGCACGCCAAGTGCCTCGGCTGTCTCCAGGAGCCCCCAGGCCAGCCGCGACGGGTCGACCAGCGCCACGCCGTCGCGGACCCACATGGCCCCGTGGTACGTGGGGGAGTGCACGAGCTGGCGGGCGGCCTCGGCATCGAGCAGGTCAACCCGCTCGTCGAAGGTGCGGTGCAGGTCGACCGCGTCCGCGAGCGCCGAGACCTGCCATGGAGCAGTGGCAACGGTGACCTCGCCGGTGCGCTCCACTCGGGCGTCGATGCCGTAGCGCTCGATGCTGCCCAGCAGCGCCTCGAAGTTCCGGAGCCCGAGGTGGTGGAGCTGCTGCAGCTCCTGGGGGAAGTGGGTGAGCCCGTTGGCCAGGCCGTGCGTGAGCGAGGCCGACACGAACCCGCCGTTGCGGCCCGACGCGCCGTCGGCGATCCGGCCCGCCTCGAGCAGCAAGACGTCCCGTGTGGGGTCGTCCTCCTTGGCCTGGACCGCAGCCCAGAGGCCGGTGAAGCCGCCGCCGACGATCACCAGGTCCGCGGCGGTCGACCCGGTGAGCCCTGGACGGGGCTCAGGGCGGCCGTCCTGGGCGAGCCAGTAGGGCGTGGGCTCGGCGTTCGCAAGGGCCGCGGATGCGGCTTCGGTGGGGACGGCCATGGCAGTGGGTGCTGGTGTCGGCGACGAGCGTCAGCGCTCCGCGGACCCCGCCAGGTAGGCGCCGTAGCCCATGTTGCCCGTGCCAAGTCCCAGCCACTCCTTGAGCTGCGGGGTGAGCCGGTGACGGGTCTCGGGAGACAGGGACCGGTTCCAGTTGTTCTGGTGGCGGAGGAACGACCGTGCGTAGAACGCGAACAGCAGGGCTCGCTCCCGGTCCGCGGTGGTGTTCGCGCCCGACGTGTGCCAGAGCCGGCCGTCCATCAGGATCACGGAGCCGGCCATCGCCTCGAACGGGGTCATGCCCTCCTTCGGGTCGGCGGGCACCTCCGAGAAGCACGTGAAGCGGTGGCTGCCAGGCAGGTAGCGCGTGGCGCCGTTCGCCTCGTCGGTGTCGTCGAGGCACCAGATGGCGTTCATCGTGAAGCGGGTCGTCCAGGGCTCGGGCATCACGGTCGACTGGTCGTTGTGGGCGTTCATGGACCCACTGCCGGGAAGCGCGATGTTGGCCGAGAAGTTCGACACTGACAGATCCGAGGCGAGGAGGTCCGAGACGTAGGGGATCACCTGCGGGTGGCTGACGAGCTCCGCGAAGACCGGGCTGTACTCGAGCAGGTCGTAGACCCGGATGTTCTGACCCCCGGGATCGAGGAAGTCCATCCGGGTCGGGATGCCGCGTGCCTCGGAGGCGGCGGCCGCGTCCACGAGCGCAGAGCGAGCATGCTCGACCTCGGCCGATGACAGCACCCCGGGCAGGATCGCCCAGCCGTCGCGCTCGAACGCCTCGACGATGGTTGGTTCCACGGCCGTCACCGGCTGTGGCTCGGGTCGTACGGGTGGGCCGGCACGTCGTCTCCTCGTCGAGCTTCGATGAGTTTAGAGTCGGTGCCTGGAGGGGGAGCATGCACGACCTCGTGGTTCGAGGCGGATCGGTGGTCGATGGCACGGGCGCGCCGCCCCAGACCGCCGACATCGCGGTCGACGACGGGCGCATCGTCGAGGTGGGCCAGGTCGACGGCCGGGCGCGGCGCACCGTGGATGCCGACGGGCTCCTCGTGACGCCCGGCTTCATCGACATCCACACGCACTACGACGGGCAGGCCACCTGGGACCCCCACCTCACGCCGTCGTGCTGGCACGGGGTGACCACCGCGATCGTCGGGAACTGTGGCGTGGGGTTCGCGCCCGTCGCGCGCGACCGCCGGGACTGGCTCATCGAGCTGATGGAGGGCGTGGAGGACATCCCCGGCTCGGCGCTGGCCGAGGGGATTCGTTGGGAGTGGGAGTCCTTCGACGAGTACCTCGACGCTCTCGAGCGCATGCCCCGCGCCCTTGACATCGGCGCGCAGCTGCCCCACGCCGCGGTGCGGGGCTACGTGATGGGAGGCCGGGCCCATGATCCGGCCACGGCCGACGACCTCGCGGCCATGGCCGGCATCGTGCGGTCTGCCCTGCGCGCTGGCGCCCTTGGTGTCTCCACAGGGCGCACGGCCGGTCACCGCGACGTCCACGGCGCACCAGTGCCTGGCACCTTCGCGGCCGAGCACGAGGTGGCGATGCTGCTCGAGTCGATGGTGGCGGAGGCACGCGGGGTGCTGCAGCTCGTACCGGCCGGGATCTCCGGTGAGCTGGGCGGCGACGAGCCCGGCGCCATGGAGCGCGAGCTGACGTGGCTCCTGGCCTACGGCGAGGCCTACCAGCGGCCCATCACCTTCCTCGCCATGCAGCGTGGGAAGGATCCCGATCTCTGGCGCTCGTGGTTTGCCGCGGTGGCGCAGGCCAACGGCCGAGGAGCCCAGCTCCGGCCGCAGGTCGCCAGCCGGTGCTTCGGCGTGCTGATGGGTCACCAATCGCGGATGAACCCGTTCCAGTACTTCCCCACCTACCGCCGCCTGGGGGACCTTCCGTTCGACGAGCGGATGGGCCGGCTCGCCCTTCCCGAGGTGCGGGCGGCCATCCTCGGCGAGCAGCCCGTGCACGATGGTCCACCGGCCTTGGATCAGCTCCGGCCCCGCTCGTTCGAGAACCTCTTCCCGCTGGGCGATCCCCTCGACTACGAGCCGGCTCCTGAGGCGAGCGTCGCCGCCATCGCCCGCCGCATCGGCGCGGATCCGTGGGCCGTTGCCTATGACCTGCTCCTCGCGTCAGGGGGCCGCGAGTTCCTGTTGTTCCCGCTGCTCAACTACGGCCAGGGGTCCTACGACGGCCTCCACGACATGATGTCCGAGTCGATGACGGTGCAGGGTCTGGGAGACGGCGGGGCGCACTGCGGGCTCATCTGCGATGCGAGCATGACCACCTACTTGCTCACCCACTGGGCTCGGGATCGCCGTCGGGGTCCGCAGTTCCCGATCGAATGGGCCGTCAAGCGCCTCACCGGCGACCCGGCCGACCTTTACGGCCTGCACGATCGGGGCAGGCTGGCCCCGGGGCACCGGGCCGACCTCAACCTCATCGACTTCGCGGGCCTCCGGCTGCTGCACCCTGAGCTGGTGAGGGACCTGCCCGCTGGTGCAGGTCGCCTCGTGCAGCGCTCGGTCGGCTACCGCCAGACGATCGTCGCCGGCGAGACGGTGGTCGACGATGGCGAGCTCACCGACGCCCGCCCTGGCACCCTCGTGCGCGGCCCGCAGCCGGCGCTGGCCCGGTGACGGTGGCCGGGTAGCCAGCGGTCAGATGTCCATGCCGTGGTGGGGCGGGAGCTCGGCACGGGCGATGGCGTCGGCGCGGCGGTGGAGCAGCGCGGCGGTCTCCTCGAGGTTCCGCCCGATGATGTAGCTCCCCCGCTTCACGCCCTCGATGACGAACCGGCCCAGCTCGGTCAGGTCGGCCACTGGGACCTCGCGGCCCGACTGCTCGAGCGCGGCCTTGAGCTCGGCGAAGGTCATCGATCGGCGACCGGTGCCGCGACCGGTACGGCTCAGGTCGACCGGGCGGTTGCGGTCGGCGGTGTACAGCCCCGTGTCCAGGAGCCCGCCACTCGGGTAGAAGACCGAAGCACGAAGGCGGGTGCCCTCGCTGATCAGGTTGTGGGCCAGCGCCTCTGTGAAGCAGCTCACTGCCGCCTTGCTGGCGGCGTACACGCTCGCCCGTGGCACCGGGGCAAACCCGCCGTCGCCCGAGGACGTGTTGACGATCCGCCCGGGCTCACCCGACGCGATCATGCGCGGGATGAAGGTGGAGCAGCCGTTCGCCATGCCGAAGACGTTCACGCCGAAGCACCAGCGGAAGTCGTTGAGCTCCTGCTCCCATGGCTTGCCGCCGCCCCCGCTGGTGACGCCGGCGTTGTTGAACAGCAGGTGGCAGGCACCGTGGCGGTCGAACACCTCATCAGCCAGCGCCTGCACCGAAGCGGGGTCGCTCACATCCGTGCGCAGGCCGCTCACCTCGCCCCTTTCGACCAGCTCCGCCACCGTGCGTTCGAGCACGGGCGCCTCGATGTCGGCGATCACCACCGTTGCCCCGTCCTCGAGCAGTGCTTCGACGATCGCCCGGCCGATGCCGTTGGCCCCGCCGGTCACCACCGCGATCCGGCCGGTCAGATCGCTCAGGGCGGGCTCACTGGAGGCGGTGTGGTCGCTCATCGGTCGCACCTTAGGCAGGCAGGGCAGACCTGGGTGGGCTACAACGAGGATGGCATGACGGCGTCTCCCTCCCTCACGGGCCCCCTCCCGGCCGGCGACCGCTACGTCGTCATCTCCTCCGACTGCCACGCCGGGGCGAGCATCGCCGGGTACCGGCCCTACCTCGCGTCCCGCCACCTCGACGACTTCGATGCGTGGATGAGCACCTTCGACAACCCGTACAAGGACCTGACCGGCAACGACGCCGAGCGCAACTGGGACTCTGCGCGCCGCCTGGCCGAGATGGAGGCCGACGGCGTCGTCGCCGAGGTGATCTTCCCGAACACGATCCCGCCCTTCTTCCCAGCAGTCAGCCTCGTCAACCAGGCGCCTCCGGCCAACGCGGGTGACCTCGACAGGCGATGGGCCGGGCTCCAGGCCCACAACCGCTGGCTGGCCGACTTCTGTGCCGAGGCACCGGGGCGTCGGGCCGGGATCGTCCAGATCATGCTGCACGACGTCGAAGCCGCCGTCGACGAGATCCGCTGGGCGGCCGAAGCCGGCCTCACCGGCGGCGTGCTGCTCCCGGGGGCACCGCCAGGCTCTGGGGTGCCCCCGCTCTACGCGCCGGACTACGAGCCCATCTGGACCGTGTGCGAGGAGCTGGGCATGCCGGTGAACCACCACTCCGGCAGCGCCGCCCCTGACTACGGCGATTACCCCGAAGCCAAGGTGATGTTCCTGCTCGAGGTCACCTGGTGGGCTCACCGCACGCTCTGGCACCTCCTCTTCGCCGGGGTGATGGAGCGCCACCCCGCGCTGCAGTTCGTGTTCACGGAGCAGGGCACCGAGTGGGTGCCCGACGAGCTGGCCCGGCTCGACATGTACCACGGGCGCATGTCGTCGGCGGCGGGAAGCCAGGAGGCCGCCTTCGGCGGCGAGGTCGTGGGCCGACTCCCCCTGAAGCCCTCGGAGTACTGGGCCCGTCAGTGCCAGCTCGGCTCGTCCTTCGTCCGTCGCCACGAGGTGAAGCTCCGCCATCGGGTCGGGCTCGACCGCATCATGTGGGGCAGCGACTTCCCGCACCTGGAGGGCTGCTGGCCGTGGTCGAAGCAGCACCTCAAGATGTCCTTCGGTGGCGAGTGCACGCCCACCGAGATCCAGGCCATGGTCGGGGGCAACGCCGCCCGCGTCTACGGGTTCGACCTGGACGCGCTGGCCCCGATCGCCACCCAGGTCGGTCCACTCGTCGACGATCTCCGCCTGGCGCTGCCCCGGACCGAGATCCCCGATGCCGCACTGCGCTGCCCGGCCTTCGCGCTCGGCAAGCTCCGCCCCGACCCCGACCTCGACTGAGAGCCCCACGATGCCCACCACCATCCGGTACGGCGCTCGACCCTCTGTTGACCGCGAGGTCGCGGCGACGAAGGTCGGCGCCTGGTCGACGTCGTTCACCGCCCTCTACGAGACCGACCCCGGTCTGGTCGAGCAGGTGCTGCCACCGCCGCTGCGCGCCACGGAGGCCCCGATCGTGAAGGTCTCGATCGCCACGGTGGAGATCGATCGCCCCGGGGTCCCGACCTTCGGTGCGGGCACCTTCGGCGTGCAGTGCACCCACGGCGACGTCACCGGCTTCTACCCGCTGCTCATGCCGATGACGACGGAGCAGTCGGTCATCGGCGGCCGCGAGACCTTCGGCGAGCCGAAGAAGCTCGCGCGCGTCACCCTCGACCGTGACGGCGACCAGATCACGGGGACCGTGTCCCGCATGGGCACCACGATCATCGAGCTGCGTGGCACCGTCGGCGAGGCGGTCGAGCCCCCCGGGGTCGTCAGCCGCACCGACTTCTACCTGAAGTTCCTGCGTGACCCGGGCGGCGCCGGGTTCGACGCCGACCCCCGGCTCGTGCACTGCCACCGCACCGAGACCACCCGCCGGCGAGAGGCCGTCGTGGGCGAGATCATCCTGCGAGAGTCGCCCTTCGACCCGGTGGCCGACCTGCCGGTACGTCGCATCCTCGAGATGCACCTGTCGGAGCGGCAGTCCCAGCAGACCGGCGAGATCGTCGCCACGCTCGACCCGGCCACCATCCTGCCCTACGCCCACCAGCGCTACGACGACATCCACCCCGCCGGCTGAGACCACGAGGAGCACTGACATGACTGACGTCGAGGAGAGCGACCGGTTCCTGGTGATCTCGGCCGACTGCCACGCGGGCCTCCCGAACGCCGAGTACCGCGACTGGCTCGATCCGGCCTTCCACGCCGCCTTCGACGAGAGCCTCGCGGTCCGCGAGCGCCAGCGGGAGCTCGCCCTGCAGGGGTTCCTCAACGCCGAGTTCGCCCAGGAGTGGGTCAACGAGAACGAGGAGGGGCTGCGCGGGTCCTGGGACGCCACCCGTCGGGACAAGGAGCTCGACGCCGACGGAGTCGTCGGCGAGGTGATCTTCCCCGACGGCGACGCGGTGGCCTCAGGCGCCTCGGCGCCCTTCGGCGCCGGCCTGAGCCAGAGCGGCGAGACGCCGCCGGAGCACCTCTTGGCAGGGGCCATCGCCCACAACCGATGGCTGGCCGAGCTGTGCGCCACGAGCCCGGACCGGCGACGCGGCGTGGCCGTCGTGCCGATCGCCTTCGTCGAGGTCGACGTCTCTGTGGCCGAGATCCGCCGGGCCCACGCCAGCGGCCTCCGCGGCGGCATCCTCATCCCGCCGATGTGGCAGCCGGGCCGCCCCTACCACGATCCGGCCTACGACCCGATCTGGGCGGAGTGCGCGGCACTCGACCTGCCGGTGCACGTCCACTCCGGTCCCGCCGATCGGGCGTCGTACGGCCCGCACATCGGCATCTACACCGCTGAGGTGCGCTTCTGGTCGTCCCGGCCGCTCTGGTTCCTGATCTGGTCCGGTGTCTTCGAGCGGTTCCCCGCGCTGAAGTTCGCGGTCACCGAGTGTGGCGCGTTCTGGGTGAACGACCTGCTGTGGCGGATGGACTCCGTGTTCGAGCGCGAGCACGGGTCGAAGAAGCTGGGGCCGCAGCTCACGGCCAACCTGTCGATGCGGCCCTCGGAGTACTTCGACCGCAACTGCTTCATCGGCGCCTCCAACACCCACCGCCGCGAGCTCGAGCGGCGGTACGAGATCGGGGTCGGCAACCTCATGTGGGGCAACGACTTCCCGCACCCCGAGGGCACGTGGCCCCACACCGCTGAGTTCCTCCGTCATGCCTTCTGCGACATCCCCACCAACGAGACCCGAGCGATGCTCGGCGGCACCGCCGCCACCGTCTACGGCTTCGACACCCGCGCCCTCGCACCCCTCGTCGACCGCATTGGCCCCACCCTGGCTGACCTCGGTCATGACGATGATCGCGACCTGACGAAGTGGGATGCCCTCCGGGATGCAGGGCGGCCCTGGCTCACTGACGCCGGCGCCTACCTGTGACCGCCACCGACACGCCCTCGGTCTCCTTCGACCCGTTCGAGGAGGGGTTCACCGCGTGGCCCTATGACCAGTATGCGCGGCTGCGGGCCGCCGACCCGGTGCACCACTCCGCGCTGCTCCAGGGGTGGGTGCTCACCAGGTATGCCGACGTCGAGCGGGTGCTCAAGGACCCGATCGTCAGCACCGTGATCGACAACGCCACCCCGACGCCGAACACCGTGATCGAGCTCAAGCGCCGGGCCGAGATCGGCTACGAGACCAACCCGCTGCCGCTCCTCGACGAACCCGAGCACACCCGCGTCCGGCGGATGATCGCCCCCTCCTTCCGGAGGGGTGCCGTCAAGGACCTGCAGGCCACCATCGAGCGCCACGTCGACGACCTCCTCACAGCGGTGGTCGATCGCCACGGCCCCGCCGGCACCTTCGACCTCATCTCCGAGCTGGCCTACCCGATGCCGGTCATGGTGATCTGCGAGCTGATGGGGATCCCC
>DAIQBC010000107.1:0-8808 GCA_036781345.1 Acidimicrobiales bacterium
GTGGTACAGCACCGAGTTCATGATCACGTACGAGCGGTTCCGGGGGGAGTCGGTGTAGCCGTTCCGGAAGATCGAGCCGGGCCGGAAGATCGAGTTCCACGCCTGGCTGCTCTGCACGTTCTCGGGGAGCTTCTTGAGCGAGTCGGCGATGCGCTCGCCGGTGCTCTTGCCGTCCATCGTGTCTGCCACGGTGCCTCTCCTACCCCAGCCTCATGCCGTAGCCGTAGCCGTGGGTGTTGGTGCGCTGATGATGGTCGCCGCCCGGATCTGGGTCGCCGACCTTTCCCATGATGATGACGCCCGTCGGGCAGCGATCGACGCACAGCGCGCACCGGGTGCACACGTCGTCGTCGATGACGAACACCACGTGGTCGCTCGGGTCGAGTCCCGGCTGATCGACGCCGAGGGCGTCGTCCACCGCGTCGGTCGCGACCATGTGGATGCACTTCCACGGGCAGATGTCGACGCAGCCCTCGCACATGATGCACTCGGACTGGTCGATGTGGATGAACTGCTTGGGCTTGACCGCCTTGGCGAGCCACGCGGCGTCGACCTCCTGGAGGACGTAGTCCTCCCGGAACTCGGGCATCGGCGGGTTGGCGTCGGTGCGGGCCACAGCGCGGCGCTAGCTCTTCCGGGCCAGCGGGCGGCCGTAGGCGGTGGTGGCGACGATCTGGGGCTTGGGCTTGGCCCGGTTCTGCCACTGCGCCCAGTGGAAGATGTGCAGGCCGAGGGCCACGCCGTAGATCAGCGCGACGACGATGTCCCGGAGAGCCTGGTAGCTGATGGTGAAGGGAACGAAGCGGTTCGGCTCGAAGATGCCGAACGGGCCGAAGAAGATGCGGTCGGGGCGCCAGCCCCACTCCTTGTCGGCGAGGGTGATCCACTGGTGGGGCACCACCCCGTACCAGAGGTTGAACAGCAAGAACGCGAAGACCGCAGCCAGCATCGCCTCACCCCACGTGAGGTACCGACCCGGGGCGCGCCGCTTGCTGTAGAGCACGATGGCAACGTTGCCCAACAGGGCGAAGATCACTGCTGTGGCTAGCGCGACCACTCGCGGCGGCTCCCTCGTGAATTCGCTCACATTCGTCCCGGACCGGACGGTGCTGCCCGTTCCGGACCGGTCTGGTCTAGCACGGCCGTTCAGACCACGGCACATCTTGACGGACGGCACAGGTGCCGTCCCGCTTGGGTTGGAAGGGGGTGCTGAACGCGCCTAGGTTCGGCCCGTTCACGCCCCGCCCGTTGGAGGACCCAACCGCAGTGACTGAGCGACGCGAGGTCCAGCAGACGCCGCCGATCCCCGACCCCGATTGGCCGTTGGGTCAGCCCTGCACACGTAGGGTGATCCGGTGACCGAGATCCCCGAGCACCTGCTCAAGCGCTCCAAGGAGCGACGCTCGGCCATCGGCGGCGGCGACGCCGCCGACGACCAGAGCACCCCCCCGGGCGAGGCCGTGGAAGCGGCCCCGCCGACCGCCGCCGTGCCGGCGGCCGCGGCCGTGGCCGTGCCCGAGCCTGCCCCGACCCCCACGCCCGTGCGACCCGAGGTGGCCGCAGCGCTCAGCCGGCGCAAGATCCCGTTCTGGGCCATGCCGGTGCTGGCCGGCCTCCCCCTGTGGGCGTACGTGTACCAGGCCACCCTCGAGCCCGCTCCCACCGGCGAGCTCACCCCGATCGAGGCAGGTGCCGCGGTCTACGCGTCGGCAGGCTGCTCCGGCTGCCACGGACCGGGCGGTGCCGGCAACGGCGGCGTGCCCGGGTTCGCCGGCGTCCTCGAGACGTGGCCCGACTACCGCGACCACATGATGTGGCTGCGGCTCGGCAACGCAGGCTGGTACGAGACCTCCGGCACGAAGGTGTACGGCGCCAACCAGAAGCCGAGCAACGGTGGAGTCATGCCCGCCTTCCCGACCCTGTCCGACCAGGAGCTGGCCGAGGTCACGCTCTACGAGCGGGTGACGTTCGGCGGCATGGAGGAGTCGGGTCCGGAGTACGAGGCCCTGCTGGCGATCGCAGAGGGCTCGTCCACCTTCGCCGACGCAGGTCTCGGAGAGCTCTCCGCCCAGATCGGCGTCACCGCGGACAAGCTCACCGCCGGCTGATCAGCCTGCGATTGCCGATCCGGCGATCGGGCCCGGCAGACTGACGCGGTGACCGCGCCCCACCGCTACGACGTCCTCGTCATCGGAGGCGGGCCCTCCGGAGCGGCAGCAGGCCATTGGTTGGCTCGGGCCGGCCGCGATGTGGTCGTCGTCGAGAAGAAGACCTTCCCGCGGGAGAAGACCTGCGGCGACGGGCTCACCCCGCGAGCCGTCACGCAGCTGCGGGCCATGGGGCTCGAGGAGAAGATCGCCGCCAACCACCACCGGTACGAGGGCTTGCGCTGCATCGCCCACGGGATCACGATCGAGATGCCCTGGCCGCAACACCCCGTGCACCCCAGCCACGGCTACGTGGTGCGTCGGCGCGACCTCGACACGATGGTGGCGGAGGAGGCGGCGGCGCGGGGCGCCACCCTGCTCCAGGGCACCGAGGCGCTGCGCCCGCTCCTGCGCGACGGGCTGCTCACGGGGGCGGTCGTGAAGGACAAGGACACCGGCGAGGAGCGCGAGCTGCTGGCGCGCTACGTCGTCATAGCCGACGGGTCGCTCTCCCGCTTCGGCCGGGCACTCGGCAACCAGCGGGACAAGCGACTGCCGCAGGGCATGGCCATCCGCGGCTACTTCGAGAGCCCGTTGCACGCCGAACCATGGATCGAATCCGCGCTGGACGTGCGCGACCGCAACGGCCACGCCATGCCGGGTTACGGCTGGATCTTCCCCTGTGGCGACGGCACCATCAACGTCGGCATCGGGTTGCTGTCCACCTTCCGGGGATGGCGCGACATCAACACGTCGTACCTGATGCGGGAGTGGGCCGCCACCGCCCCCGCGCACTGGTGCATCGACCCCGACGCCATGCTCGGCGACGCCACCGGCGGTCGGTTGCCGATGGCCGGGTCCATCAACCCGAAGTCGGGCCCCACCTGGATCGCGATCGGCGATGCGGCCGGGTCCATCAACCCGTTCAACGGCGAAGGCATCGACTACGCCTACGAGACGGGTCGCATGGCGGCCGAGCTGATCGACGAGGCCTTGGAGGTCGGCTCGGTCATGCCGCTGGCCCGCTACCCCGACCTGTTGGAGGCCGAGTACGGCCTGTACTTCCGGGTGGCCCGGGCGTTCGCGCACGTGATCGGCCAGCCTGCCCTCATGCAGCAGCTCACGCGCGTCGGCATGCACTCGCAGCCGCTCATGGAGTGGGTGCTGCGCATCATGGCCAACCTCCTGCGCCCCGACGAGATCGGGCCCGCGGAGGCCGCCTACCGAGCCGTGGCCGCCATCGCCAACATCGTCCCCGAGCGCATCCCCGCCTAGACCCTGCCGACTTCAGGAACGCCGACGGGTCGGTGCTCGGCCTCGAGGGCCGCGAGGTCGATGACCGTGTCCGCCGGGAGGGAGCGGGGGCGTCGGAGGAGGTGCTTGGCCTCGATGGGGGTCGTGACCACGGCCCACGCCCCGAACACCGTGGCGGCGACGAGGGCACCGGAGATCGCACGCGGTGACCCGACCAGGCTGGCCACCACACCGCCGAGCCCGGCTCCCAGCGCCTGGCTCCCCATGAGCACACCGACGGCGATCCCCATGGCCGAGGCGCGGGTGTCGCGGCTGAGGCGCGTGCCGATGACGGTGTTGGCGGGGATCGACACTGCGAAGATGCCGCCGGCGATGGCGAAGGCGAGGAAGGCCAGACCGTCGCGCACCTCGAGCCAGAACAGCGGTGCCGCGCACGCGGCGGTGATCGTGCCGCACCAGGCCGCGTTGCGCAGGAGGACATGGTGGTCGCGTGTGCCGGTGGCGATCACGGCCGTACCGAGGAGGGTGCCGACGGGCACCGCCGCCGCCAGCAAGCCCAGCAGCCCGTCCCCCAGGCCGATGTCGGAGGCGTACGGGACGACGAGCGCCTCACCAACGGTGCCCAGGGCGCCGGTGACGGCCACGATGGCAAGCGCCCGCCGCACCATGCGGTCGCCGAACAGCGCCTCGGCGCCGGCGCCCAGCGAACCCTTCACCGTGAAGCGGACGGCCGCCGGGCGGGCAGCCGGGGTGTTGCGCAGCCCCAGCAGAAGCACCGCAGAGACAAGAAAGGTCGTGGCGTTGACGGCCAGAGCCACTTCGGCGTCGACGACCGTGAGGAGCAGACCCCCGAGGGCGTAGCCGACCACCAAGGACGACTGCACCGAGATTCCGGCGAGGGCCAGCGCCCCGCCATAGCGATCCTCCGGCACGAGGTCGGGGAGAGCGGCGGCGCGAGCCGCCTCGAACGGAGGGGTGGCCAGACCGGCGAGGAAGGCCAGCACGAGCAGCCCGCCGACGGGGATGGACAAGAGCATGGCGAAGAAGAGCAGGGCGCGGGCGACGTCGGCCACGAGCATGACGCTGATCCGGCCGTAGCGGTCGGCCAGCGTGGCCAGCACCTGGCCGATCCCCACGAACCCCGCGAGCGACACGGCCGTGACCCCGGCCGCCCAGGCAGGGGAACCGGTGCGCTGGAGCACGAGCACGGTGAGCGCCAGCCGGCCCGCCCAGTCGCCCAGGAGGGAGATCACGTCGGCCATCCAGATCCGGCGGAAGCCCGGGATGCTCAGGGGCGACAGCAGCGTCCCGAACCGCCCTGGGGATCCGGCGAACCGGTGCTCGGCCGGCACTGGAGACCTGAGGGCGAGCCGACGCACGGCACAATCGTACCCACGGAGCGCGTTCGAGGGTCTAGGGGATCTCCACGGAGCTCGGCTCGGGCGCAGGGAGCCCCACCGGCATGCCGTCCTCGATGTCCTTGAGCAGCTGCGTGCGGACGCGGAACCAGATCCAGACGCTGGTGGGCAGCATGGCCAGGCAGAGGTACTGGGCGCCGGTGAGCCCGAAGATGCGCTCGTCGTTCACCCGCAGGGCGTCGGAGACGAATCGGGCAATCCCGTAGAACGCGCAGAAGATCGCCATCGCGGTACCCGGACCTGGGCGGGGCTTGCGGAGGTAGAGCACGTAGGTGAGCACACCGAAGAGGACCAGCATGTAGAGGAGCTCATAGAGGGAGGTCTGGTGGAAGACCATGCCCTTCTGGAGCGGCAGGGAGCCGAGCAGGTCCTCGCGCACCGACCCGCCGTCGTAGCGGACGGCCAGCGGGAACGAGGTGCGGGAGCCGAAGTGCTCGCCCACGGAGTAGCAGCCGATGCGACCGATGCCGAGGCCGATGCTGAGCCCGTAGGCGTAGCCGTCGAGGCTGTTCCAGCGGGTGAGCCGGTTCCAGTGGCGGTACACCGGGTAGCCGGCCACCACGGCGAAGACGAAGCCGCCCGAGAACTGCAGGCCGCCCTTCCAGATCGCAACGGCGTCGAGGGGCGAGTCGAGCTCGCTCCAATGTGAGAGCACCCACGTGATCCGCGACCCGATGACGCCGGCCAGGACCATCCGCATGGCCAAGCTGTAGGTGGTGTCACGCGGGATCCCGTGCTCCTCGCCATACCGGGCCGCCAGCCACGCGCCGATGAGAACACCGGCTGCCACCATCAAGCCGAAGGTGCGCAGCTGCACGAACCCCAGGTCGATGGTGGGGAACGTGGTGTAGGGGATCGCCGCGAGCACGGCGCCATGGTTGCCGCGCTACAGCGGCTCGTGCCAGCCGCCCAGGCCGGCCGCGAGCGCGTCGGCCGCGCTCGGCCCCCACGTGCCCTGGTGGTAGTGGCTCACGGGGTGGGGCTGCGCCAACGCCTTCTCGAAGATGCGCCACTGCTGATCGAGAGCATCGGCGCGCCCGAAGCGACGGGTGTCGCCGACCATCGCGTCGCCCAACAGACGCTGGTACGCCTCCTGGCGCTCGCCGAACACCTCGGTGAAGGACACCTCGAGGTCGACGGGCCGGCTGGTGAGGTCGTCCCCCGGTGCCTTCGTCTGCAGGTGGAGCATCACGCCGTCATCCCGGCCGAGGCGGAACCGGAGGTGGTTGGGGTGGGGCGGCGGCGAGCCCGGCGCGGAGAAGAGCAGGCGCGGCGGCGCGCTGAACTCGACCACCGCCTCCGTGGCGGTGACCGGGAGGTGCTTGCCGGTGCGGATGAGCCACGGCACGCCCGCCCACCGCCACGAGTCGATCTCGAGGTGGAGGGCCACGAAGGTCTCCACCTCTGAGGCGGGGGCGACCCCTTCCTCCTCGAGGTAGCCGCGGTACTGACCTCGCACCACCGATGCCGGCTCGACCGTGCGGATCTGCCGGAACACCTTGCTGCGCTCGTCGCGCAGCGCGTCGGCGTCGGCGCCGGCCGGTGGCTCCATGGCGAGGAGCGCGACCACCTGGAGCAGATGGTTCTGCACGACGTCGCGAAGCGCACCCACCGACTCGTAGAAGCGGCCGCGACCCTCCACGCCGAACTCCTCCGCCATCGTGATCTGAATGCTCGAGATGAAGCTGCGGTTCCACACGGGCTCCAACATGGAGTTGGCGAAGCGGAACACGAGCAGGTTCTCCACCGACTCCTTGCCGAGGAAGTGATCGATGCGGAAGACGTGGGACTCCGGAAAGGCGCGGTGGAGGATGTCGTTGAGCTCCTGGGCCGACGCGAGGTCGCGGCCGAAGGGCTTCTCGACCACCACCCGGGCGCTCTCCTGCAGCTGCTGGCTCTCGAGGCCGAGGACGACGTCGTCGAAGAGCTCAGGGGGGATGGCGAGGTAGAACAGCGGACGCTCGACGCCCAGGTCCTTCAGCTTCGCGGCCAGCGCCGCGAAGGAGGCGGGGTCGCGATAGTCGCCCCGCACGTACGACGTGCGCCTCGAGATGTCGTCCCACACGGCTTCGTCCACCGGACCCTTGGCCTCGATGGCCTCGCGTGCATGCTGGCGCAGCCGGTCGTCGTCCCACTCCGAGGAGGCGAAGCCCACCACCGGCACGTGGTCGTGGTCGACCCTCGTCATCTCGTAGATGGCCGGGAAGATCTTCTTCTTGGCGAGGTCGCCGGTGGCGCCGAACAGCACGAGGGCGTCGGACCGCGGCTGGTTCTGGCTCATGGGCCCGCAGGATCGCTGGTCTCGGGCACGACGGCATGGCCCCCGAACTGCTCCCGGAGGGCGGCGATCGCCCTCATGGCGATCCCCTCGTCGTCTTGGCTGACGAAGCGGGCGTAGAGCGCCGCGCTGATCACCGGGGTGGCCACCCCGCGCTCGATGGCTTCCTGCACGGTCCAGCGCCCTTCGCCTGAGTCCTGCGCCACCGGGGCCAGGCCCTCGAGGCCGGGGCGCTGGTCGAGGGCTCGCACGAGAAGGTCGAGCAACCACGACCGGACGACGCTTCCCTGGCGCCAGGCGCGCAGGGCCCCGGCCGCGTCGATGTCGAGCCCGGAGCGGGCCAGCAGCTCGTACCCCTCGGCGTAGGCCTGCATGAGCCCGTACTCGATGCCGTTGTGGACCATCTTCGTGAAGTGGCCGGTGCCGACCGCCCCGGTGTGCACGAAGCCACCCTCGGGCGCCAGCGCATCGAAGGCTGGCTGCGCCAGGGCCACGTGCTCGGGGGCACCGCCCACCATCAGGCAGTAGCCCTCGGTTCGACCCCACACGCCACCGCTGGTGCCGGCGTCCACGAAGCCGATCCCGGCAGCGATGAGCGTCTCGGCCCGTCGGACGCTGTCATGCCAGTTGGAGTTGCCGCCTTCGATGACGACGTCGCCGGCCGACAGCAGCGTCGCCAGGCTGGCCACGGTGTCCTCTGTGGGACCCCCGGCCGGCACCATCACCCACACGACACGAGGAGCGGGCAGGGCCTCCACAAGCGCTTCGAGGGTCGGCACCTCCGTGCCGTCGCTGAAGGCGTCGTAGCCCACCACGTCGTGACCGTGGGCGCGCAGGCGCTCGGCCATGTTGCCGCCCATGCGGCCCAGACCGACCATGCCCAGCTTCATCGGACCACCTCCAGGAGCTCGTTCAGGGCCACGCGGCCGGCCCGGATCCCGCGGGCCGCGAGGGTGCGCAGATCGCCGGCGGCCTGGGCCTGCTTCAGGTGGCCGAACCCGAAGGTCTGACCGGGGATCGCGATCTCGTGGGGGTCGTCCGCCGCGACCTGGACGCAGACGATGGACCGAGGGCCGCCCTTGTGGAGCTGTCCGGTGGAGTGCAGGAACCGGGGTCCGTAGCCGAGGCTGACCGCGACGCGGTGGCGGTCGCGCAAGGCGACACGGGTGGCCTCCAGCTGATCCGCCGAGTGGCCACCCGGATCCACGAAGGCCTGCAGGGCCAGGTGGTCCCCAGACCGCAGCTGCCCGAGGAGGTCATCGAGGGGCTGCTCCGGCACGGTGACCCCGCCCTCGGCGAGGACGTCGGCGGTGGCCGCCTTGGCCGCGGCCACATCAGGCTGGTCGAACGGCTGCACGCCGATGGCCGCCCCGGCCAGCGCGGTGGCCACCTCCATGGTGGCGACGAGATGGCCGATGGCGTACGGGTCGGGCGACGAGGAGACGATCAGCACCGGATGACCGGCCGCGTCGAGAGCCTCGAGCGGCTCGTGCGAGAGGAAGACCCGATCGCCGCCGTACACGTCGGGCGGGCCGACCGGCTCGCCGACGATGGGGACCGCACCCGTGCCGTCCTTGCCCAGGGACTCCGCCACCAGCTGCTCGATCCAGAGGCCGAGGGAGGCGACCGCAGGATCGAGCACGAAGGTGACCTTGTCGCGACCCGTGCTAACCCCCGCGGCGATGGCCACCGCGATGCGGAAGGCCAGCCC
>DAIQBC010000108.1:0-8706 GCA_036781345.1 Acidimicrobiales bacterium
TGATCTTCGGCACGAACTCCACGGTGTACTCCGCCCCTCGGTACACCTCGGTGTGGCCGGATTGACGTCCGAAGCCCTGCACCTCGGTGACGGTGATGCCATTGACGCCCGCTCCCTTGAGGGCCTCCTTCACGTCGTCGAGCTTGAACGGCTTGATGACTGCGGTGATCAGCTTCACGGTGCTCCTGTCGCTCAGGTCGAGTATGCCGTCTCGGCGTGGAGGGAGAGGTCGAGGCCCCGGTCCTGCTGCTCGTCGCTCGCCTTCAGGCCGATGGTGGCCTCGATCACCTTGGCGATGGCGAAGCTCACGACGAAGGCATAGACGAGGGTGACGACCGACGCCACCACCTGGTCCTTGATGAGCTCGACGCCGCCACCGGAGATGAACAGGCCAGGTTCGGCGACGACGGCGTTGATGGCTGGATCAGCGAACAGCCCCAGGATGACAGAGCCGAAGAGGCCGCCGACGAGGTGCACAGCGATCACGTCGAGGCTGTCGTCGAACCCGAACCGGGCCTTGAGCCCGAGAGCGAGGTAGCAGACCGCGCCCGCGCCGAAACCGATGTAGATGGGGGCCATGCCACCCACGAACCCGGCGCAGGGGGTGATGGCGACCATGCCGGCGACGGCCCCAGACGCCGCGCCAAGGGTTGTCGCATGGCCGTTCTTCAGCTTCTCGACGAGGAGCCAACCGAGCATGGCGGCGGACGGGGCGAGGATCGTGTTGATCAGCGCCTGGGCGGCGATTCCGTCGGCAGCGAGCGCCGAACCAGCGTTGAAGCCGGCCCAGCCAAACCAGAGGATCCCGGTGCCGAGCACGGTGAAGGGAAGGTTGTGGGGCGGCATCGGCTCGTGTGGGTAGCCCTTGCGCTTCCCGATCACCAGGATGACGGCGAGGGCGGCGGCGCCGGCGTTGATGTGCACCACTGCGCCACCGGCGAAGTCGAGGGCGCCCATGTCGGCCAGCCACCCGCCGCCGAACACCATGTGGGCGACGGGGCCGTACACCAGCACCAGCCACACCGCGATGAAGGTGGCGTAGCCGGCGAACTTGAGGCGATCGGCCGTGGCGCCGGTGATGAGGGCTGGGGTGATGATGGCGAAGGTCATCTGGTAGGCGCAGAAGAGCACGAACGGGATGCTGAGGAACCCGAGGAAGCTGTCGGGCCCGCCCGGGGCGCCGCCGATCCCGACGTCCTTGAGGAAGGCGAAGTCGAGGTTGCCGATGAACCCGCCGTTGCCGGCATCGCCGAAGGCGAGGCTGAAGACGATGACGGCCCACAGGACCCCGAGGATGCCCATGGCGAAGATGTTCTGCATGAGCATGGCCAAGACGTTCTTGCCGCGCACCATGCCGCCGTAGAAGAACGCCAGCCCGGGGGTCATGAACAGCACCAGGGCTGTCGACATGAGCATCCAGGCGGTGTTGCCCGAGTCCAACGTGAAGTCCACGGTCGCTCCTTGATCCAGTGACGAGGGGGGCGGCGTCAGAGTTGTGTACGGGTGTTTCGGGCAGGTTTCCGGTTCTGCCCCTCTTCGTGAACTGTCAGCCGAGGCCGACGAGCTCCGCCGACCGCGTCCACAGGGCCTCGGCGAGGGCACCGTCCCGGGCTGCGGCCGAGAGCTTGTGATCCGAGCGGCGCGACTGCACGACGTAGCTGCCGCTGGTGGTGGCGAAGGCGGGGTCGGTGGCCACGGCCAGCGAGGTGCGGGCGCCCACCTCGGGGGGCTTCAGGAAGAGGCCAACCAGCGTGCCCACCAGCTTGGGAGGAGCGCCGAGGTTGGTGCGCACCCCGCCGGGGTGGACGCTGTTGGCCGTGACGTTGGTGCCCTCGAGGCGGCGAGCAAGGGCGCGGGTGAAGAGGATGTTCATCAGCTTCGTCTCGCCGTAGCGCGGGAGGCCGAGCAGCCCGTAACCCCGTGTTGCCTCAAGATCGTCGAGCCGCAGCTTGCCCATCTTGTGCGCCTGGGAGGCGACGTTGACGATGCGCGCCGCCGCGCTGGCTTCCAGCCGCGGCAGCAGCAGGCTGGTGAGCAGGAACGGGCCGAGATGGTTCACGGCCAGCATCACGTCGTGGCCCTCGGTGGTCTCCTCCCGGGAGCGGATGGTGATGCCGGCGTTGTTCACGAGCACGTCGAGGTGGTCCAGCGCCTCGGTGATCTCAGCCGCCGCCCGGCGGACGTCGGCTTGGAGGCCGAGGTCGCACAGCACGATCTCCGTCGAGGCCGTCGGCATCGAGGCGTCGATGTCCGCCTTCGCCGCCGCCGCCCGATCGGCGTTGCGACACAGGAGCACCACGTGGAACCCCAGCCTGGCAAGACCTCGGGCCGTCTCCAGCCCGATGCCGGCGTTGGCACCGGTGACCACGGCGGTCTTCGTCACGGTGGGAGCCACGCCACATCATGGCCTCACCCAACCACCGGCGGTCGGCGCCGATGGGACCGGTGACGGCGCGATTCCGACTGGGGTCGGGCGATGCGGTAATGCTACCGGTGTTCGATGTGGACAGACGAAGGGGCGCGGTGACCGGTTCGGCGGGCTCAGTGCCCTTGCGAGACCGAGCGATCGGACTTCTGCGGTCGGCGAAGGGGCCCTTGGTCCGCGTCGGTGCGGGGTCGGCGTTCCAGTCGATGCCGGTGCGCATGGCGCGCCGCGTCGTGTTCCGAACGCGCCCGTCCGACGTGGTGGCCATCATCGAGTCCATCGAGGCCACCGGGGTGCGGTGCTGGGTGGCCGGCGGGTGGGGGATCGACGCACTGCTCGGGCGCCAGACCCGGCGCCACAACGATCTCGATCTCTGCATCGACGTCGCGGACGACGGCGAGGCCCGCGCCGCGGCTGCGCTCGAGCACCTCGGGTACCGCGTCACCTCCGAGCGGGCTGACAGCGGGCCCCTCTTCCCTGTGCGGGCCGTCTACCGCGACTCGTCGGGCCGAACCATCGACCTGCTGCTGGTGGCGACGGCCCAAGGTGGCGGTGACGTTGATGGCGGCGTGCCGGTCTTGGAGCCAGACTCGCTCTCCACGGGGCGGATCTCCGAGCGATCGGTCGGGTGTCTGTCGCCGGCCGTCCAGCTTCGAGCTCACATGGGGTACGTCCCGCAGATGCGTGATCGCGTTGATGTCGAACGCCTCTGCTCGCAGCTGGCCATCGAGCGCCCGGCGCCCTATCGACAGCCCTCGTCGAGCGAGGTGCCGACGATCCGCCGTCGTCTGGCAGCGCTGCTCGGGGTGGCGGCCCAGCTCGGTGTCCCGTCGCGGGCCGCCACGGCCCTCGTCGTGCCGGTGCCAGCGGCCCAGGTTGTCGTCAGCGCTTGCGGCGGTGTCGGGCCCGGCGACCTCCCGGCGCACGTCACCGTGCTCTTCCCGTTCGTTCCCGTCGGCCGGGTGGACCGGCACCTCGAGGGTTCGCTGGCCACCCTGTTCGCGAGCACCCCGGCGTTCTCGTTTCGCCTGGCGCGGATCTCGAGCTTCCCCGGCACGGTCTACCTCGAGCCCGAGCCGGCGCACGACTTCGTCGGGCTCACCCAGGCCGTCACCCGGCGCTGGCCCTCCTTCCCGCCCTACGAGGGCGCGTTCGACGCGGTGATCCCCCATGTGACGCTGGGCCACGGGGTCGGCCCCGCCGACTTGGAGCCGACGGTGGCGCCCCATCTGCCGATCGACGCCACCGCCACCGAGGTCGTGCTGATGGCTCGTGATCGGCTTGGCAGCTGGGCACCCCGGTCCCGCTTCCCGCTCGCCGGAGCTACCGAGCAGTGAGCCCCGATCCGACCGAGATCGGCGACGGCATCCCCAGCGACCTTGCCAGCGCGGCCCCGAGGCCTGGAGGGCTCTTGGGGAACGCCTCGGCGCTGCTCGCGGGCCGGTTGGCGATCGCCGCGATGGGCTGGGCGGGCACGGTGTTCATCGTCCGGACCCTCACGACCGACGAGTTCGGCCGGTTCTCGTTCGTCTTCGGCCTCCTCGGGATGATGAGCATCATCACCGAGCTCGGGATGGGTCGAGTCGCCATCGGCGGCGTGCTCAACGAATCCCACGACCGGGCCGCTTTTGCGGGCACCTACATCGTGCTGCGGACGGTGCTGGGCGGGGTCGGCTACCTGGCGGCGCTGGCGTTCGTGATCGTGGCCGGCTACCCGCAGGAGGTGGTCGGCGCTACCGCCCTGGCCGGCATGGTCCTGTTGGTTGCCACCCCGTCGCATGCCTACGACGTCGCATTTCAAGCTCACTTGCGGATGGGACGCGTCGCCCTAGCCGGGGTGATCGGTCAGGCGGCGCAGCTGGCGCTGACCGTGGCTGTGGCGACGGCTGGCGGTGACCTGCTGTGGTTCATCGTCCCCGCCATCGTCGGAGAGGTCGTGATCCTCGCCGTCAAGCTCCCGCAAGCCAGGCAGCTGGTGCCGTTCCACTACACCATCCAGCCCAGGGCATGGGCGGCGTTGATGCGGGAGGCCGTCCCGCTGTCCATCGGCGGCGCCTTCGAGACCATCTACTACCGGATCGACACCGTGCTGCTGTCCAAGCTGGAC
Source organism: Acidimicrobiales bacterium (assembly GCA_036781345.1). Lineage (GTDB taxonomy): Bacteria > Actinomycetota > Acidimicrobiia > Acidimicrobiales > VFJN01 > VFJN01. The sequence continues at coordinate 4,533 of DAIQBC010000108.1, forward strand.
ACCTTCGCAGCGGTCGGCACCTATGGCGTGGCCTACAAGTTCGCCGACCTGGCCCGCTTCGTCGCGACGGCGCTCACCGTGCCGATCCTCACCCTGTTGGTCCGGGCCTGGCCCGACGACCCGGCGGCGTTCCGCGAGACCATCCGGCGGGGTGCCGGCTACCTCGCGTTCTTCGCCGGGCTGCTGGTGGTCGAGTTCGGGTTGTTCGCGGAGCCGCTGATCGCCCTCCTCTATGGCAAGGACTATCGCGATGCCGAGCTGGCGACGCAGCTGCTGGTCGCCTCCGCCGCGCTCACGTTCTTCAGCCGCCTCGCGTTCAACGCTCTCATCGCGGCCGAGCGGCGCTCCGTCTACCCCCTGATCGCCCTGACGGGTCTGGTCGTGAACGTGGCGCTCAACCTCGTGCTCATCCCCTCGCTGTCGTTCGAGGGCTCCGGGATCGCCACGTTGGCCACCGAGGTCCTGGTCGTCTCCCTCCTCTGGTTCCACCTGTCGCGCGTGCCGGGCCTCCGTCCGATGGAGCTGGGGTTCCTGGTTCGCGGCGTGGTTCCGGTCGCCGCCGGCCTGGCTGTCGGTGCTGGCACCGGGGTGGTGGTGCCCTGGGTGATCGCGGCGATCCTGGCGGCCCTCGCCTACACGGCCGCCGCCCACGTCGCTCGGGCGACCGGTCCGGGGGGCTTGGTGGCGCTGCTCGACGAGCGCAGGGCGTCGTGAGCGAGCGAGCGTCGGGGGCGAGCGGGGCGTGGGTCGATCTCGTGGCGTTCTCCGGTGACGAAGACGTGCTCGTGGCGACCCCGGTGGGTGATGCCGCCTTGCTGCGCTTGGGTCAGCGCGTGGGCCAGATGTCGGTGGTCGCGCCCGCGACCGGCGATGTGCACCGGCTGGACGGGCTGCTCGCCGAGGTGTCCGCCGTGGTGCAGGCCGGTCCCCTGGACGACTTCATGACGCCGGGACGGACCTTCGATGTCTTGGTGGCTGTGCCTCGACAGCCAGCGGACATCGAGCGGCTCGCTCACCTGGTGGGCGCCCAGGGAAGGCTCGTCCTCCTGACCGACAACCCAGGCAGCCTGCTCCGGGCCGCCGATCGTGTGATCGGTCGAGGGGCAGGACCAACGGCGGGCCGCCTCCGCACCCTGCGGCGGTCCTTGGCGCGGTCGGGACTCGACACGGTCGTCGTGTTCGGACTGCTGCGGAGCTCCGCCGAGCCGACCACGGCCTTTCGCCTCGACCTGCCCAGGATCGCAGACACGGTCTTGGAGGCGAGCGCGGCAGGCAGCGGACGAGCTCGCCGCTGGGCCATCGGCGCCCTGCGGGTTGCGTCCCGCTGGGGTGTGGCCGCCCAGCTGGTCAGCGCCTGGCTGATCGTCGGTTCGCGCGGGCCAGGTCCGGCCGGGGACCTGACACCGACAGGACGGATCGCCGTAGCGTCGAACGAGCAAGGAGCCGTGCTGCTCGGCTCGGGTCCGGATGCCGTCGAGAAGCGCTTCGCCGATCCCGCCCAGCTGGAGGCGGCCGCGGCGGCGCTCTCCCTGCTCGGGGCCGTCGGGGTCGACGTGGGCACCCGAGTGATCGGTCGGCTGGCCGGCGATCGGCTTCGCACGAGCTGGGTGCCGGGGCGACACCTCGATGTGCTCCGCCTGTCGCCGGATGCGCTGACCCACTGGCTCGAGCGAGCCGCCGCGGTGCTGGGGGACATCCAGCGGGCCACCCAGGACGACGACGGGCAGGTCCTCGTTCACGGCGACTACTGGCTCGGCTGCGTGGTGGTCGACCACGACAGCATCGCCGGCGTCATCGACTGGACCGACGCCCACCGCGGCGACCCTCGCACGGACATGCAAAGCCTTGTCGCCGTCATCGACAGCCGATCGGACCTCCGCCCGCACGACCGGCTCCGCATGATCGCCGCCGTGCAGCGCGGTCATCGGCAGGCCGGAGGTCCTCCGTCGGCCTGCGACGGACTGAACGAGCAAGGACCAGGCGACCCCCGCAGGGCCGGACGCCACGGGCCCATAGGTTGAGAGCGGGTCGCTCGATCCCATGACGCCCACTCCGGCAGTACCGTCTCCACGATGACGGACGCTGTCGAGCGATCCCGGGTTCGGGGGTTCCGTCGGGTCGCGCTGGCCTTTGGGTTAGGGGTTCTCGGAGCGGGAGGCGTGGTGGTCGTCCTCCTCGCTGTCGTCGGCGTGGTCTTGTCGCGGACCGGATGGGACTTCGAGCTCGGGCCCGGAGACGGCAAGGACTCGAAGCGCCTTGCGGTCGACGTGGCGCCCGCCACCGGTCTGACCGACGGTGGTCAGGTCCGGGTCACCAGTGGCGCCTTCATGGCTGGCTCCGTGGTCGGGTTGACCGTCTGTCTGCGGGAGGCGGACACGGAGGAGCGAGGCGTCGACGCCTGCGACACGTCCGTAGGCAGCCGGTTCGCGGTGCCCCCCGACGGCCACCTCGACGCCACCTTCGTCGTGCCCCGGGTGGTCACCATCGGTGGCGTGGTGCACGACTGTGCCACGGTTCGGTGTCTCGTCGTCGCCGCTGACGCCACCGACTTCGATCGTTCGGGGGGCGAGGAGGTCCGCTTCGTGGCGGGGCTGCCTCCCGCCGAACTGACCGAGACGGGCGAGCGGGTCCGGACCGACCTGCTGCCGGCCACCGTCGAGCCGGCCGGCCCGGTCTCCCTGGGTACGACGCTGTCGGTCACCGCCACCGGCCTGGTGCCGGGCGAGCCCGTGCTCGTCGCCTTGTGCACCAGCGACTTCCTGCGCGTCGACCCCTGGGAGGCGTGCACGACCGACGACCTCCCTGCCGCTGCCATGGCCATCCTCGGCGCCGACGTCGGCGACATCGACGACCGGGCCGACCCTGGCGGCTCGTTCACGACCCAGGTGACGGCCCCACGATCGGTCAAGCCCATCGGCGGCCTCTCCGGCGGGCCGTCACCCACCGAAGCGTCCTGCACGGCAGCACCAGCCCGTTGCGCCGTCGTCATCGCTGCCGCCGCCGACACCAAACGGTCCGCCTACTACCCCCTCACCATCGCCGACTGACACCAGGCGATCTCGTTGGGCTCGGCGACGAGACCGTGCAAAGGTGGGCGAGTGCCGCAGGACCACTTCGGCGAGGACGTCGCCGCCCGCTACGACGAGGACTCGGGCTCGATGTTCGATCCCGACGTGGTCGGCCTGACGGTCGCCGTGTTGATGGAGCTCACCGGCGACGGCTGCGCACTCGAGTTCGCCGTGGGCACCGGGCGCGTCGCCCTGCCGCTCGCGGCTCGAGGGGTGCGCGTGTCAGGGATCGAGCTCTCCGCCGCCATGGCTGAACGGCTCCGAGCCAAGGACGGCGCGCAGCGGATCGAGGTGACGATTGGCGACATGGCGACGACCCGGGTCCCCGGCAGCTTCCGGCTCGTGTACCTGGTGTTCAACACGATTGGAAACCTGACCACCCAGGATCAACAGGTGGCTTGCTTCGCCAACGCCGCCGCCCACCTCGAGCCCGGCGGCTTCTTCGTGATCGAGGTCGGGGTGCCCAACCTGCGCCGGTTACCCCCAGGCGAGGACGCCCGGGTGTTCTCCCACGCCCCGGGCTACGTGGGCTACGACCGCTACACCGACCTCGTGGCCCAGCAGGCCACGTCCCACCACGTCGTCACCGGCACGTCGGGCCCGCGCGAGTTCAAGACACCGTTTCGGTATGTGTGGCCGTCCGAGCTCGACCTGATGGCCCGGCTCGCCAGCATGTCGCTGCGCGACCGGTGGGCCGATTGGGACCGCTCGCCGTTCACCGGGGAGAGCACGTCGCACATCTCGGTATGGCAGAAGCCCGACAACTAGACACGGACCGCTCCGCACCACAGTCAAACCACGACCGTCCCCTAGGTGCCCGGTCGACCCGGGTCGCGCCGAGCGTCACGAGACGGTCGAGCTCGGCGCGCTGTTCGGCTTGGTCGAGCGGCGCGACCTCGAGGTGCACCCGGTTCTTGCCGAGCTTCGGGGACAGTGGCGGACCACCCCGGGTGATCAATGGCCCGGTGCCGTGGGGAGCACGGTCGGAGTCGCCCTGGCTGAAGGACCACGGCACGGAGCCGGGCTTGACCTGGGCCTTCGTGGTGGAGCAGGTGACGGGAATCGAACCCGCGTTCTCAGCTTGGGAAGCTGAACGGAGGGGTCAG
>DAIQBC010000109.1:0-8654 GCA_036781345.1 Acidimicrobiales bacterium
CGAGGCGATCGATGCCGAAGGCGAACCCGCCGTGGGGCGGAGCGCCGTAGCCGAACGGTGTGAGGAAGAACCCGAAGCGACGTTGCGCCTCCTCCTCGTCGATGCCGAGCAGCTCGAAGATGCGCTGCTGCATCTGCGGCTGGTGGATCCGGATCGAGCCGCCGCCCAGCTCCCAGCCGTTGAGCACGAGGTCGTAGGCCTTCGAGCGCACCGACATCGGGTCGGACTCGAGACGGTCGATGTCGTCGTCGTGCGGGTGGGTGAAGGGGTGGTGCGCCGTCTTCGGGTGACCGTGCGCATCGCGTCCGACGAACATCGGGAAGTCGACGATCCACACGTAGCGGTACGGGCCTTGGTGCACGGGAGGTCGCCCGAGGTCGTTGCGGAGGGTGCCGAGCACCTCGCACGCCGTCATCCAGTCGTCGGCCACGAGCAGGAGGAGGTCGCCCGCCTCAGCCTCCATGGTGGCTACCAGCGCCGCCTGCTCCTCCGCGGAGAGGAACTTGGCCACCGGGCTGTCGAGCGCTCCCCCGTCCCCTACCTTCATCCACACGAGGCCCTTGGCCCCCAGCGCCTTGGCCCGGTCGGTGAGACCGTCCAGCTTGTTGCGGCCGTACTCTGCGGCCGCGCCGGCCACCCGCAGGCCTTTGATCGCGGTGGCCGATGCGAAGGCCTTGAACTCGGTGGCCGCGAACACCGACGTCAGCTCCACCAGCTCCATGCCGAAGCGCAGATCGGGCTTGTCGATGCCGTAGCGATCCAGAGCTTCGTGCCAGGTGATCTGTGGGATCTCGCCAGGGCGCTCGCCGAGCACCGCCTCGGCGGCGTCGAGCACTGCCTCGGAGATGAAGGCCAGCACCTCGTCCTGGGTGACGAAGCTGGCCTCGGCATCGAGCTGGATGAACTCGTACTGCCGGTCAGCGCGGAGGTCCTCGTCGCGCAAGCAGCGGGCCAGCTGGTAGTACCGGTCGGTGCCGCCCACCATGAGCAGCTGCTTGAACAGCTGGGGCGACTGCGGGAGGGCGTAGAAGCTGCCGGGCACCTGGCGCGACGGCACCAGGAACTCACGCGCCCCCTCTGGGGTCGAGGGCATCAGCATCGGCGTCTCCACCTCCACGAAGCCCTGGCGCTCCATCGCCCCGCGGATCGCAGAGTTCACCCGCGCCCGTATCCTCAGGTTGCGCTGCATGCGCTCACGGCGCAGGTCCAGGTAGCGGTAGCGGAGGCGGATCATCTCATCGACCCCGTCGGCCCGCTCGTCGATCGGGAACGGGGGCGGGATGGCGGCGGAGAGAACCTCGATCGCGCAGTCCCCTACCTCCACCCGCCCGGTGGCCAGGGCGTCGTTGACGGTGCCCTCCGGACGCGGGCGCACCGTGCCGGTGATCCGCACCACGTACTCACTGCGGAGGTCGGCGGCCCCGTCGACGACGCACTGGACCACGCCCGTGTGGTCGCGGAGGTCGATGAAGGCGAGGTGCTCGCCGTGCTCGCGCCGGCGGCCGACCCAGCCGCAGACCGACACGACCTGCCCGGCGTGCTCGTCCCGCAGCTCCCCGCACATGTGCGTGCGCATGCGATCACTCACTGGTGGTCCCCTCTTCCGCACTCATGTGCACCTGGGCGCGGATGTAGATCGGAAGGTCGGCCATGCCCACGCTGGACTGCTCGCCCGTGTGCAGATCGCGCACCGTGACGACCTCCGCCGCCACCTCGTCCTCGCCCACGATCGCGGCAAGGCGTGCGCCACTCTTGGACGCCGCCTTCATCTGGGCCTTCATGGAGCGCCCGTCGAAGGCGCGATCAGCCGCCAGCCCGGCCAGGCGCAGTCGCTGGGTGAGGACCGTCGCCACGCTGCCTCCCGTGGTGTCGACCACGAAGCAGTCGAGGCGTGACCCAGGCGCAGTGAACACACCCTCGGCGTCGCAGGTGAGCAGGACGCGCTCGATGCCGCTCCCGAAGCCGATGCCCGGCGTGGGGGGACCGCCGAGCTGCTCGATGAGCCCGTCGTAGCGACCGCCCCCGAGGATGGTGGACTGGGCGTTGCCGAGCGCCGAGCTCTGGAACTCGAAGAGGGTGTGCGTGTAGTAGTCGAGGCCACGCACGAGGGTGTCGTCCACCTCGAAGTCGATGCCCAGCGACCGCAGTCCCTCCTGCACCCGTTCTCCGTGGGCGACCGACGCCGGATCGAGGTGCTCGGCCATCCGGGGCGCGTCGGCCAGCACGGCGCGGGTGGCCTCGCGCTTCGAGTCGAGCACCCGCAGGGGGTACGACTCGACCTTGACGGCGTCGTCCGGTGACAGCTCGGCCAAGCGCGCCCGGAGCCACGTCTGGAGCACGACCCCATAGACGACGCGGTCGTCCGGCGTGCCCATGAAGTTCAGCACGAGGCGCCACTCCCGCAGCCCGAGGGCGGCCAGGTAGGTGTGCCCGAGGGCGATGACCTCGACGTCGACGTCCGGGTCGGCTGAGCCGATGCACTCCACCCCCACCTGGTGGTGCTGGCGGAGACGGCCGGCCTGTGGCTGCTCGTACCGGAACGCCGGCGTCGCGTACCAGACCTTCCACGGCATGGTGGGACGATGCTGCACGAAGGCACGAGCGACCGGCGCGGTGCCTTCGGGCCGCAGCGCAACGTGCCGGCCGCCCTTGTCCTGGAAGTCGTACATCTCCTTGGCCACCACATCCGTGCCCTCACCGATGCGCTGGAACACCCCGATGTCCTCGAACATCGGTGACTGCACCAAGCCGTAGCCGAACCGCCGCGCCACCCCGGCGAAGGTGGCCACGAGGGCCTCCCAGCGCGCCGACTCGGGAGGCAGCACGTCCTGGGTGCCCTTGGGGGCACGGAAGTCGGGACGCTCGGCCATGGCGGCCGAGGGTACCGGAGCCCCTTGACCGCCCCGAACTCCTTAGGCTCGAGCCATGACCAGTGGATCGGGAACCAAGGACGACCCGTGGGAGCTGACGACCGCTCCCGGGTCCGCGAAGTACACGATGTACCGGGACGACCACGCGGATCCTCCGCTGCTCGTCTGCCAGGTGGGATCGACCAGACTCACCTATCTGGCACGGGCCATCGACGACCTCCACGCATGGCTCGTCGCGCAAGGGGACTGGGTGCCGCTCGGCGCCGCCGACGAGAAGAAACCGGCCCAAGACGGCACCGTCGAGGCCTTCGGCCGGGCCGGGGACAACCCGGTGGGGGGGTGGTACGGCCAGCGCAGCGGCTACCGCGGCCGCTTCGGCATGTACCTGCCGCCCCTGCTCGAGGCCCTCGGTCTGGTCGAGCTCACCCACGACGCCCGCAACAACTCGGTGCGGGCGCTCTAGGCGGAACGCTCAGCGCACTCCGATGAGGTCGACGATGAACACCAGGGTCTCGTCGGGGCCGATGACGCCGCCGGCTCCCTGGCGCCCATAGGCCTTGCTCGGCGGGATCACGATCCGACGGCGGCCACCCACCTTCATGCCGGCCACGCCCTCGTCCCAGCCTTTGATCACCTGTCCCGCGCCGAGCCCGAAGCTGAACGTGTCGCCCCGATCCCAGCTGGCGTCGAACTGCTTGCGGGTGCGCCACGACACGCCGACGTAGTGCACCTCCACCTGTGAGCCGGTGGTGGCCTCGGAGCCCTCACCCACCTCCAGATCCTCGGTGACCAGCTCGACGGGCGGGGCCTCGCCGGCAGGGACGTACACGTGTGGCTTCTCGTCAGGCATGCGGGCGACCGTATCGCCCCTTCGGCCCAGCACCTACGCTCGACCGCCATGTCGCTCACGCCGCCGTCCGCTCCCCGCCGCCCGCACGCCATCGTGGCCCACGGCGACGAGCGGATCGATGACTGGTACTGGCTACGAAGCGACGACCGCACCGATCCCGAGGTGCTCGACCACCTGGCGGCGGAGAACGCGTTCGTGGCCGACGCCCTCGCCCACACCGAGGACCTGCAAGCGGCCCTGTTCGCGGAGATGAAGGCCCGGATCAAGGAGACCGACCTGTCCGTGCCCTTCCGAAAGGATGGCCGCTGGTTCTACAGCCGCACGGAAGAGGGCCAGCAGTACCCCATCCTGTGCCGCACGGAGGTGCGGCCACCGGCCGACCTGGCCAGCGACCACCCTGTTCCGGGTGAGCAGGTGCTGCTCGACCTCAACGTGCTGGCCGGCGACAGCGACTACTTCGCCCTGGGTGCCTATGACCTGGCTCCGGCACAGGACCTCCTCCTCTACTCGACCGATCACGACGGGTCAGAGCGATACACGATGCGCATCCGTGACCTGCGCACGGGAACCGATCTCGACGACCTGATCGAGAACACCACCTACGGCACGGCCTGGGCCGGAAACACGACGGTGTTCTACGTGCGCCCTGACGCCACCATGCGGCCGCATCAGGTGTGGCGGCACGAGGTCGGCACCCAGACCGAGGCCGACGTGCTCGTGTACGAGGATCCCGACGAGCGGTTCTTCGTCGGGGTCGACCTCAGCCTCACGGAGCAATGGGTCCACATCTCCTCCGGGTCGAAGGTGACCTCCGAGGAGCTCCTCGTGCCGGTCGAGGACCCGACGCGGATCCCCTTCTCGGTGCAGGCACGCGAGCAGGGCGTGGAGTACGACGTCACGCACGCCCCCAGCCCGATCGACGGTGATCGGTTCGTGATCCTCACCAACGCCGACGGCGCGGTGAACTTCAAGCTCATGACGGCGCCGGTCGCCAACCCGGGCCGAGAGAACTGGCAGGAGCTCGTGGCCCATCGGCCCGAGGTGAAGCTAGAGGGTGTGTCGGCCTTCGCCGGCCATCTCGTTCGCTACGAGCGACGAGAGGGCGTTCGGCGCATCGTGGCCACCGCCTACGCCGACGGCATCGCACACGAGCTCGGCATGCCCGAGCCCGTCTACGACACGGGGCCAGCCACCAACGCCGAGTTCGAGACCGGAACCCTGCGCTTCGTCTACACCTCGCTCGTCACGCCGGCCACGGTGTTCGACGAGGACCTCACCTCCGGTGAGCGCACACTCCTCAAGGCCACCGAGGTGCTCGGCGGTCATGATCCGGCTGAGTACGAGACTGGGCGGCTATGGGCCACAGCCGACGACGGCACCCTGGTGCCGATCTCCTACGTGCACCGCGCCGGGATCGCGCGAGATGGCTCGGCGCCGTGCCTGCTCTACGGCTACGGCTCCTACGAGACATCGATCGATCCGTCGTTCTCGACCCTCCGGCTATCGCTGCTCGACCGCGGCTTCGTGTTCGCCATCGCCCACGTGCGGGGAGGGGGTGAGATGGGACGGCCGTGGTACGACGATGGCAAGCTGGACCACAAGCGCAACACCTTCACCGACTTCATCGCCTGCGCTGAGCACCTCGTGGCCGAAGGGCTCACGTCGCCTGATCGGCTGGTGGCCCGCGGCGCCTCCGCGGGCGGTCTGTTGATGGGGGCCATCACCAACCTGCGCCCGGACCTTTTCGCCGCCGTGGTGGCCGAGGTGCCCTTCGTCGACTGCCTCACCACCATCCTCGACGAGAGCCTGCCGCTGACCGTCACGGAGTGGGAGGAGTGGGGCAACCCGGTCGAGGACCCCGAGGTCTACGCCTACATGAAGGGCTACAGCCCCTACGACAACGTAGGCGCAGTCTCCCACCCGACCATCCTCGCCACCGGCGGCCTCAACGACCCGAGGGTGTCGTACTGGGAGCCCGCCAAGTGGGTGCAGAAGCTGCGGGCCACGGGCACCGGCGACCACCCCGTGTACCTCAAGACCGAGATGGGGGCCGGGCACCAAGGCCCGTCGGGCCGATACGACGCGTGGAAGGACGAGGCCTTCGTCTTCGCGTTTGTGCTCGACGCGCTGGGGATGGCGGACGGGACCCCCCGGGCCCGCGGGTCGACCGCCGTTCCGGTCTACGGTCGACTAAGGGGTGGTCACGCCCCAGGCAGCGACGAGGGGTGATGCCGCCAGCGGCGCCCAGGTGTCGCCGCCCGGCTCCGGGCCAGCCGACCGGGCGGCAGGCGGACTGCAGGGCTGTGGTCCTGGGTCGGTGGGCACCACGATCGTGGGACGACTGGGATCCGGGTGCCGGAAGTCGAGCACCTGTGCGATGTTGTTGGACGCGGCGTCGCGCGGAGTGAGAGCTGGCAGCCCGAAGCGCCACTCCACGAGCTTCAAGATCGCACTGTGCTCGAAGGTCGTCCGGGCGACCCGGCCGCCGCGGCTGAAGGGCGACACGAGGAGTGTCGGCACCCGGAACCCGGCCTGTGCGTGGTCGGGGTTCGACACATCACCGCCGGGGTTGTCGACGAGGTCAGGAAACCTCGGGGGTACCTGCGTGTCGAAGAACCCACCCCACTCGTCATAGGTGATGATGAGGAGCGTCGAGCCCCATTGCGGGCTGTTGACGAGCGCCTCGACGATCCTGCCCACGAGGTTCTGGCCCCGGCGGATGTCGGCGTGGGGGTGATCGTCGTTCTGGGCACCCCCCAAGAACGCCGGGTCGAGGTAGGCGTAGCTGGGCAACGTCCCCGCCGCCGCGTCGGCGAAGAAGGCGTCGAGCCGCCTCGCTCCGGCCAAGTACTTGGTGCCGTACAGGGCCAAGACGGGCAGGTCGCTGTAGTAGTAGGTGGCCCGCACCGCCCGCGCTTCCAACAGGTCCCAGATCGTGGGGAGCGTGCACATGGTCAGGGCATTGGTGACCCGATCCGTTGCCGCCGAGTGCGTGTAGAGGCGGTTCGGGTAGGTCGGCCCGAGGATCGATGAGAACCAGCGGTCGCACACGGTGAACTGGTCGACAAGCTGGCGGGTGAGGGGTAGATCATCACGGGTGTAGTAACCGAGGGCGAAGTCATCATTGCGGCCGCGGCGGAACCCGTCGCACGCGCCGTCGTTCAGCTGCACCCGGCCACCCCCGTAGGAGTGGTCCGGGTCGTTGAACCCGCACCCGGTGAACCCGCTGAGGTGATGCGTGACGTGCTGGCCACCGGCGTCGTCGAGGTAGGGCAGATGTGCCTGCTTGCCCTTGGCCCCGGGAACCCAGCCGAGGAAGTGGTCGAAGGAACGGTTCTCCATGCAGAGGACCACGATGTGGTCGAGACCGCACGTCGCCGGGTCCGGCAACGCACGTCTCGCGGCCGGGACCACCCACGGGGGGCCGACGCGCTCGCACCCGGCGAGAACCCCCGTGGCTGCCATGCCGAGCAGGAAGTCTCGACGCGAAGCGGACATCGCCATCTCCCCTCGTGTTCGCTAGCCGGGGACGGTCGAGTTCGTCGCCGCCGCCAAGAGCTCGGGCGCGTCGCCCGGCGTGATGAACCCATCAGCGACGGCGGAGTCCAGCGAGCTCGACCACTGGGCGACGAAGTCGGCGTGGGTGGGGTAGAGGGCCGTTAGCTGCGCTGCTGTCAGTGGCGTGGTGCTGCCGAAGAGCCGGCAGAAGCCGGGCCCGGTGTTGAGGCCGCTGAGCGTCGCGACGGGTGCATCGACGTGCGGCGAGCGCACGCCGCCGACGGCATTGCCCTGCGCGTCACGCACGAGGACCACCGGCGAGGAGCTGGCGACCTCGAGCGGCGCGGCAGAAGGGGGCGCGACGCCCGTTCGCACCCAGGCCTCGAGTCTGTGGAACGCGGCATCGAGGATCCAGTGGTGGGGACCGGCGTTGATGGGGAGGGCGCAGCCGGCTGACTGCGGGCTGCGCATGAGCGCGAACATCTGCGACGCGCCGCTTCCATCGCCGACATCGCTGAAGCCCACGGAGATCGTGTACGAGTCCGCATGAGCGGTCCCGGCGATCTCCCACTCGCGAAACAGCGCCGTGTCCGGCTGTCGGGCGCCCAGGTTCGAGCCGATCACATCGCCTTCGGCCTCCACGACCATCACCGGCACGTCGAGATCGTTGCGGATCTGCACCGGGGACGGGACGGGGACATCTGGGAGCGGCGCCTGGCTCAACGGCGAACCGCCTCCGAAGCGGCTGTGGACCATGAACCCGTCATAGACGTGCACGAGCGGGTGGACCGCGTTGATGTAGGTGACAAGCCGGCTGGCCGACTGCGATTCGCCGGTGGCGATCAACCGCTGCGGCGTGAGCCCGCCGAGCACCGTGGACGCGTTGGACCGGATGCGCTGCCCAGCCTCCGTGAACATGGCGTAGGAGTAGCTGTCGCCCGGATGAGTGAGCGAGCCGTAGCGGGCAGGAGCGGTCGTCTTGAGCGCGTTGACGCCAACGGCTTGCGCGGACACACCGACCCACGCGTAGCCCTCGCGGACGAACTCGTTGTGGGCCATCACCCAGTCGTTGGCGAGGTCAACGCCCGCCGTGACGTTCAGCCACTCGACCACGACGGTGCCGTTGAACTTGGAAGCGTCGATCGGTCGGTAGACGACGAATCGGGTCTTGAACCCGGCCGCGCCGCCCAGTGGATCGGTGCCCACGGTCCACTTCCCGTCTCCTGTGAGCGGTGCGTTCGGCGTGTAGCTGTTGACGAGGCCCGCCACGAAGAACTCCGACCGCTGATATCCAACCTGGCCGAGATCGAATCCCGTCGAGAGAGCGATGCTGCCGGGACCGGTCACCGGACCACTCACCAACGAGCAGGAGGCCACGGCCAGCACGAGGGCCACCGTGGCGCCGATCCTGCCGACCCGGGTCGTGAGTCGCATCA
>DAIQBC010000110.1:0-8603 GCA_036781345.1 Acidimicrobiales bacterium
CCCCCTGTCGTCTCGCGCGAGTCTCGCCGACCGAGCCCACCGATGCCATCGATTCGGGCCCTGCCTCTGACCCACCCCGCCCCCCGAAGGCGCACTCGTAGGACCCTGCCCCCGAACGCCGGATCGAGGGCACTCTGCCGCCCCGGCGCAGCGCGCCGAGTTGCCAACTCCGGCTCGTCGCGCTCCCCGAACCAGATGGACGAGTCCACACACTTGCACCAGCCGTGCTGTGGCCGCCTCGGGCGGGGCCCTTCAGCCGCCCCGGCGCTGAGGTGGGTGGCGGCGGTCACGGGTTCCGCGCTGGCCGTCGGAGCAGGAGCGCCGAGCCCACGAGTTGCACCACGACGATGACGATGGCCCAGAGCACGTTGACGGCGGCCGCTAGGCCTGCTGCGAAGGCGTTCAGGAGCACCAGACCCGCTCCCGTCCCGACTTGCCAGGAGTCCTGGTCTCGCCTCCAGACTGCTCGCAGCCCGTACAGGCACGCCACTATGGCGATCAGGTAGCTCACCAGCAGGACAGCTCTCACCGCCCCACAGTGGCATCTGGATGGGACAGCGCTTGAGACCGAACGCTCCGAGTTCCGGAGCCCCCGCGATACGTCGGCGACGTGACCGACGTTGTCGCTCGACTCAGGGCGATAACCCGGAGCCGAGAGGCTGCCGCCTCGGCACGAGCGCCGAGTTGCCATCGAGCGCAGCCGACTCGTCCCCAGCCGCGACTCGCGGGACCGCTCCGCGGCCTAGCTCCACGTGCGACAGACGATTGCATTCATGGTCGAAGGCCGCTTCTGAGGAGTTCGGTAGCCGTCGGCGGCGAGGGCGATGGGGACTCTTCACCTCGCTGCGTCGGGGGTGAACTCGTAGGCTGTTGGGGTGACCACGGTGGGGATGAAGCCGCTGTGGGAGCGGCTCGAGGCTCACCGGGACGAGATCAAGGGCATCGTCGCCCGGCACGGCAGCCGTTGCGTTGCCGTGTTCGGCTCCGTTGCCCGTGGTGATGAGTATCCGGGCAGCGATATCGATCTTCTGGTCGAGCTCGAGCCGGGAACCCGGCCCTTCGTCATCCTGGAGCTCGGCGCTGACCTCGAGGCGGCCCTCGGGGTGAAGGTCGACGTGGTCACGCCGGACTCGCTTGGTGCGCGGCTGCGGGCCGAGGTGCTGGCCGAGGCGATCCTGTTGTGACCCGCCATGACGCGCCACGTGTGGCCGCACCGACCGTGTTGACCAGCTCGGGTGATGCGCACCCGGCGCCCGTTCGCACCTGCCCCTGAGGAGCGCAGAGCCAAGGGACGCTGCAGCTCGACGAGGAGACGGCAACGCTTCTCGGCGTTGCCCCGGACACCGACTACGAACGGTGGCTGAGCCCGGTCTGACGCCGCTGTCCCCAACTTGCTGAGGCTCGATCCACAACGGCGGCGGGTGCCACGCTTGACCTGAACCTCCACCCGGATGAGCATCTCCGGATGCTCGCGCTGAAGAGGGGTCGTCTCGCCTCCATCGTCCTGGTGTTCGCCGCCGTCGTCATGGCCGGCTGCGAGCAGTACGTGGCCCCTCCGGGGAGCGGCACCATCCGTTACCGGGACGAGATCGTCACCGCCGTCGACAAGACGGCCGACGTCCAGTACGGGAGCGCGGTCAACCAGCAGAACGTCACGGTCAACCTCTTGGCAGACATCTACCGACCGAACGGTGACACGGTCGCGCGCCGGCCCCTCGTCATCTTCGTGCACGGCGGCTCGTTCTGCTGCGGCTCCAAGACATCGCCCGAGATCGTCGACGAGGCGAACTACCTGGCAAAGCGCGGGTACGTGACTGCGTCGATCTCGTACCGACTCTCACCGGGCGGCTGCGCCGCGGGCGGAGTCACGCTCGAGTGCATCACGGCCATCATCCAGGCCCGCGAGGACGCCCAAACTGCGATCTCCTGGTTCCGAGCGAACGCCGCGACCTATCGCATCGACACCGGCCGGATCGCCATCGCGGGCACCTCGGCCGGCGCCATCACCGCGGCCGATGTGGCGTTCGCCAGCAGCGCTGACCCCGCCACTGCGGTTCGTGCCGCGGTCTCGCTCTCGGGTGCCAGTGCTCTTCAGACGCCCAACGCCGGCGATGCGCCGCTCCTGTTGTTCCACGGCACGGCCGACATCGTCGTGCCGTTCGCCTGGGCTCAGAACACCGTGACGGCGGCAACTGCGGCAAACGTTCGGGCCGTGCTCACCCAGTGGGAGGGAGCCGGCCATGTGCCGTACGTCGGCCATCGCATCGAGATCCTGGAGCAGACCCGAAACTTCCTGTGGTGGCACATGGATCTCGCCCACGCCGCCACCTGAGGCGCCCCGAGGAAGGTGACGGCCGCCGCCACGAGGGCGACGAGATGCAAGCCACCTACAAAGCTCTCGCTGGCCGCGATGATCTGATCGGTGAACGGGCGGGCCGCGGGTGCGTGGCGGGCGACGCTGATGCTGTCGAGGGTGATGACGATGAGGCTGATGCACAGCACCAGGAGCGTCAGCCAACGACGTCGGTGACGGTCTCCGGGTCACGCAGGGCGTTTCGCACGCGGCAGCATGCCTGCTCGCGTGATCGATCGGTTCGACGGGGCCCGTTCGGGTGGCCATGATCACCTGCGCATGATCGTGGCCATCACCGGCGCCACCGGGTTCGTGGGCTCGCACACCGTCGTGCGGCTCCTCGCCCGCGGCCATGAGCCTCGCCTCCTGGTCCGCAGTCCGACCAAGGCGGCCCGCGTGCTCGGGAACCTTGGAGTCGACCTCGGTGAGGTGGAGCTCGTCGAGGGGGACATGGTCGACGAGGCCGCCGTCGCTCACCTGCTCGATGGTGTGGATGCGCTCATCCACGCCGCCGCGGCCGTCGGCGTCACCGGCCCCAAGGTCGACATCGTGGCCCAGAACGTCCACGGGATGGAGCTGGTCGTGGGGACCGCCGTGGCCCGGGGGCTCGATCCCGTGATCCACGTGTCGACCGTGGCGGTGTTCGTGCCGCCCGACGGGCCCCTCATCACCGCCGACGGCCCGCTGGCGTTGCCCCGCACCGACTACGGCCGCTCCAAGCTCGAGGCCGAACGCTTCGCGCGGCGGCTCCAAGACGAGGGCGCGCCGCTCACGATCGTCTACCCCGGGGGCGTGGTCGGGCCGCACCAGCCCACCCACGACTCGATGATGGAGGGCCTGGCCGGCGCCCTCGGGTCGGTGTGGCCGATGCCCAGAGGAGGTGTGGCCCTGATCCACGTCGAGGACCTCGCCGAGGGGCTCGCTCGGATGGTCGTGCCCGGGCAGGGGCCGCGCCGGCTCATGCTTGGCGGCGACTTCCTCAGCTGGGTTGAGCTGGCCGATCTCTGCGACGAGCTCACCGGCGTGCGCTGCCGGCGGATGGTGGTGCCCGGCTGGGTGCTGGTGGGGCTGGGGTCGGTCCTCGACCTCGCGAAGCGCGTGCGCTCGTTCGACTACCCGCTCACCCGGGATGCCGCCGAGATCATGGTGTCGATGGTGCCCACCAACGACTCGACCACCGAGGCCGAGCTCGGGCTGACCCGGCGGCCCGTGCGCGAGTCCGTGGAAGAGGCGCTGCGCTGCCTGGCTGCCGACGGCCACCTGGCCCCGGAGCGGGCGGGCCGACTCGCGCCGCCTGTCTCGACACCGGGCCTGTAGTCACTCGCTGCCAGCGGTCACCTCTGGTCCAGGGCGGCCTCGATGTCGTCCGTGAGGTCTTCGGGCTTGGTGGTCGACCCGTAGCGCTCGATCACGTGTCCGTCGGGGCCGATGAGGAACTTGGTGAAGTTCCACTTGATGCGGTTGCCGAGCAAGCCGCTCTTGGCCTTGCGCAGCCATTGGAACAGCGGGTGGGCGCCCGAGCCGTTCACGTCCACCTTGGCGAACATCGGGAACGTCACGCCGTAGTTGAGCTGGCAGAACTCGCCAATCGCCTCTTCGTCACCGGGCTCCTGGCGGCCGAACTGGTTGCAGGGGAAGCCGAGCACCACGAGGCCCTGGTCGGCGTACTGCTCGTAGAGCTTCTCGAGGCCTTCGTACTGCGGGGTGAACCCGCACTTGGAGGCGGTGTTCACCACGAGGACCGCCTTGCCCTCGTACTGCTTCAGGTCGATGTCCTTCCCGCTGAGGGAGGTGGCCGTGAAGTCGTAGAGGTTGGTCACGTCGAGCAAGCCTACGGGGAACCTCCGTGGAAGGATGCGGCCGTGGTGATCGACACCGTCGTGTGGGGCTCTGGCAACGTCGGCCGAGCGGCGATACGGGCCGTCGCCGCCCACCCGCAGCTCCGGCTGACCGCGGTGGTGGTCCACAACCCGGACAAGGTCGGCCGAGACGCCGCCGATCTGGCCGGAATGGACGGCCCGCTCGGCGTTGCCGCCACCGACGACGTCGACGCGGTGCTCGAAGCCGGCCCCGGTGCGGTGGTCTACGCGGCGTCTGGCGACACCCGTCCCGACGACGCGTTGACCGATGTCGCGAGCGCCCTGCGGGCGGGGGCGGTCGTCGTCACCCCGGCGATCTATGCCCTCTACGATCCGCGCTCGGCGCCTCCCGAGGTGCGCGACCGGGTCGAGGCCGCCGCCAAGGAGGGAAGCTCGGCGCTGTTCGTGTCAGGCATCGACCCCGGGTGGGGGAACGACATCCTCCCGCTCTTCGTGGCCGGCCTGGGGTCGACGATCACCCAGATCCGGTGCCAGGAGATCTTCGACTACTCCTCCTACGACCAGCCCGACGCCGTGCGCTATCTGGTGGGGATGGGCCAGCCGATGGACTACGAGCCGCCGATGGTGGCCCCGACGGTGCCGACGATGGTGTGGGGCGGGCAGATCCGCCTGATGGCCCGGGCGCTCGGCGTGGAGCTCGACGGGATCCGCGAGACGCTCGAGCGCCGGCCGCTCGAGCAGACGATCACGAACGCGATGGGCGACTTCGAGGCCGGCACGCAGGGTGCCTTGCGCTTTGAGGTGCAGGGCATCGTCGGCGGCAAGCCGGTCATCGTCATCGAGCACGTCACCCGCATCAGCCCATCCTGCGCCACCGACTGGCCGCTCCCGCCCGATGGCGGCGACGGTGCGCACCGCGTGGTCATCGAGGGCCAGCCCCGCATCGAGGTCACTGTGGAGGCCACCGACGAGGGCGGCAGCCGAGCGGCCGGCGGCAACGCCACGGCGGTCGGCCGGCTCGTCAACGCCATCCCGTTCCTGCGGGAGTCGCGGCCGGGCCTCTTCGACGCCCTCGACGTGCCACTGCTGCCTGCCGTCGGTCGTCTCGGCCCCGCGATCAGGGTGGAGCACGTTGGCTGACAGGTTCGCGGGGCCGCTGTGCTCAGGGGTGAACCGTACGACGCCTACGGTGCGACACCGAGTTGAGCGCATGTGGTGGCCCCGGCCGGGGGCCCACTCAGGAATAGCGGATCGGGGCCGAGCCCTTCTCCGGGGGCCACACGAGGGTTGAGGCGACGGGAGCGACGGCCGCCTGCAGACGGAGCAAGCGCCAGTGATCGGTACGAACGTTGTCGGGCCGATACCCGATGCGGGCGCAACCCCGCAGCGTTGGGATGTTGGCGACGCCGACCGGGGTGCGGAGCCATCGCGTGTCGGGCCGGCGGGCGGCCTGACCGACCGCCCACATTCCGGCGGAGAACAAGCCCTTGCCGCGAAACGGGCCGAGGACGAACGCGCCCTCGAGGAGCAGCTCGTCGGGTGCTAGGTGCGGCATGGCGCCACCGAAATGCTCGAGCAGCCCCGCGTTGTCCTCTGGTCCGAAGGCCCACTGCACGTAGGCGAGGACGTCATCCTCCCAGATGCCGTACCCGGTTCCGATCCCGGCGCGGGCGATGTTGGCACGGCGGAGCCGCAGCTCACGATCCTCGGGGTTCTCTGCCGAATCGGGGGAGAGGCCGTGTTCGATGTCGGCAATCGATGTCGGTCGAGCCTCGAGCACGGGCAGCCCGTCGGGTAGGGCGAAGTCGACGTCGGCTCGCAGGAGGTAGCAGTCGTCGTCCGACCACATCCGGTTACGGACCGTAGATGCCACCTGGCCGATGTCGCCACGGCGGATCTGCGCCGCCACCACCTTCATCTTCCCTGTCAGTCGACTCATGGCCCTACTTTCGGCGATTGACGCTGAGCACTTGATCGGCCCCTGGCTGGAATCGACGCCACGAGCTGGACGTCGACCGCTGGGGTGCGACGCTCTCTGCCGGGTAGTTCGCCGGGGAGGGGGGGACCTTCGCCCCTGCCGTCGCCATCCTGTGGCGGGTGAGAGTCGTGGTGAGAACGATGGTGGGTCGGCTCCTCGGCGGAATGCGCTGCGGATGCCGGTGTCGGATACCAGCGACCACCCGGGAGGGTAGACCATGAGCGACGAGTCGATGTCGGAGGGGGGAGTGGCGCCGACGGTCGAGGTGCGCGTCTTCCGCTATGGCACCCTGATCCACCAGGAGCTGGTCGACTCCGAGGAGCAGGCAGCGCTCGTGGTGGATGGCTGGGCAGAGCTCGACGGCGTGCAGTGCGAGGTCGACGATCTGTCGGTCCGTCACCATCCGGGCCAGATCCTCGAACCGGACCTGCTTGCCCCTCCGGACGAGGATCACGAGCACTGACCTGAGGAACGGCGCTCAGCCTCGGCGGCGGGGCGGTCCCGAGCGATCCTCGCGGGGCACGCCGAGGTCGTCGAGCCTCCTGGTGACGTCGAGGACCACAGCGTCGACGTCAGCGTCGGGCTGGTCGCCGGTCCGGTCGATGGCCCAAGCCACCACCACGTCGGCCACCCGGTCGAGCGCCGCGGCGGCCCGCAGCACACCCACAACCGTCGCCTCCGGCTCTGTTGCGGGGGCCTTTCCCGCAACGACCGCGGGCCAGAGCCGCGTGCCGGCGGTGGCGAGCAGCTTGGCGTGCGGGTGCAGTGCCGCCTCGATGCGACGAACGAGCTCGAGCACCTGGCTCACCCGCACGGGCTGCCCCTGGGCGTAACGAACCAGCGCAGAGCGAAGGCTCCAGTCACCGGCGCGGGAGCGCTCGGCGAAGTCCACCAGGCGGGCCAGCTCGGGCGGCTCCAGCTCGGGCACGGCGTGCAGCGTATGCGGGCCGCACCTGCGCGCTCAGGGAATGCTGACGCGGTCGGTGCTGATCACCGGTTGCTCGGCGCAGGTGACGGGCGCCGCGCTGAGCTTGTCGTTCGGGCCGGCGGAATCGCTGGCCGCTCCGACGGACTACCCCGGCGTGTCCGGGATGATCCGGGGAACGGTGCTGGTGCCAGTGGGATGGGCTCATCCCACTGCTTTCCCTCGGCCATCTTCTGTCGGTTTGCCTTGGTCCGTCCTGCGACGGACTGGCGCATCGACCACTCCGAGATGTGTTTCGGGCATCGGACGATCAGAATGGTCTGGTCGTCACGCCTGGGTGACACGAGCCACGCATCAGTTTGATCCCAGTGGGTGACCCGTCCACAGACTTGGCAGACGGGCGGTTCGACGACGGCTTGGACGGCCACTTCAGTGCCCCCTTCACGCTTGTGCCGGGGCGCCGGCGCAGATACGACATCCTTCGATTGCCAAGGTGGGACGGGACGCTCGGCGGTGTCGGGCTCTTCCTCGTCGGTCTTCCACAGCAGCACGATCACCAGCCCACCGGCGAGCGCGGCGATGCCGGCCCGGGTTCGCAGGCCCGACACGAGGTTGCCCGCCCAGGGGATGTGGGCCATCTCGGAGCCGATCACGTCACCGGACTTGGGATGCCATTGGTCCTCGAAGGCACGGTTGTCGCCCTGGGTCGTGTAGCCGCCGACTGCCGTGCCACCGATGATGCGGTGGATGACCTGGAGGCCGGCACCGGGCTCGCCCGCCGGGATCCGGTAGGCGACGACGTCACCGATGCGGTAGCTGTCGTGCTTGCGGACGAGCACCAGGTCGCGATCGTCGAACGTCGGGACCATGCTCGTGCCCGACACGACGATGTAGCCGGTCGACCCTCCGAGGAAGGTGGGCCGGAGCATGAGGAACCACCCGCCCACGGCGAGGACCAGGAGGATCCCGCTGACCGCCGACCATGCTCGTCGTCCGCGCCCACGCACAGGCTGCCCTGCGGCCGCGGACCGCGGCTTCGGGCGGCGGCTGGTCATGTGCCGGAGATCCCGGTGCCGGTGAAGGTGGCCCAGCCCGGGTTGCCGTTGTTGGTCCCCGCCGAGCCGCCGCCGCCCTGTGCGCCGCTGCCCGTGCCGACGGTGATGGCCGTGACGGTGAAGGTGGCGTTGCCACCGCTGTACCCGGATCCGCCGCCACCGCCACCGCCCGACCCGAGGTTGGTCTTCGGCCCGCAGCCGCCCCCGCCCGACCCATAGCCACCACCACCGCCGCCGCCGGAGTGAGCGTTGCCGTTGCCTTGGCCCCCGATCCCACCGCCAGGGTTCCCCGCTCCCGCGGCACCGCTTGCCCCCGCCTGGTTGACGACACTGGCAGTGCCAGCACCGCCCAGACCCCCGGTGGGAGTGACTCCGTAGGGCGCGCCACCGGTGGTCACGCTGCTGCCGCCGCCGCCCCCCAAGCAGCTGGTGTTGCTGCCGGTGCCGCCCGACCCGGCGGTGCTGGTGCCAG
>DAIQBC010000111.1:0-8514 GCA_036781345.1 Acidimicrobiales bacterium
CGAGCCGAAGCTCGCCGACGGAAGAGACGTGCTCGTCCGTCCCTTGGCGGTGGCTCGGTGTGACCTCGACCCTGCGATCGCGATCGGCCTGTACCCGATGCCCGGCGGATTCCCGATGGGGCACGAGATGGTCGGGGAGATCATCGATCGCGGCGACGCGGCCGGCGAGCTCCAGATCGGTGATCGGGCGGTCGTGCCCTTCCAGATCAGCTGCGGGACCTGTGGCATGTGCCGACGCGGGCTCACCAATGCGTGCCAGTCGGTGCCGGCCGGCTCTGCGTTCGGGCTCGGGCCCCATGGCGGGATCGACTTCGGCGGTGCGCTCGCCGATCTGGTGCGGGTGCCCTACGCCGACCACCTGCTGCTGCCGTTGCCGGCCGGCGTCACGCCGGTCGCTGCGGCAGGCATCCCTGACAACGTCGCCGACGGATACCGATCGGTGGCCGGGCCGATGGCCGAGTGGCCCGATGAAGCGGTCCTGATCGTCGGTGGGCTGGCACAGTCAGTCGGGCTCTACGCCGTGGCCGCCGCCATGGCCCTCGGTGCGCCGCGTGTGGTGTACATCGACGATCAGCCGGAGCGGCTGCGACTCGCGGGCCGCCTCGGCGCCGAGACGCTCGACGTCGCCATCGACGGCCTCGTCGCGGCCGAGCAGTTTGCGATCACCGTGGACGCCTGCGTTCTCGATGCTGGCCGGGACTACGCGCTGCGCTCCACACGGCCCTGTGGCACGTGCACGAGCGTCTCGGGTGGCGCCGCATCCCGCTCGTCCCTGCCGCTGCAGTCCATGTACCTGAAGGGCATCCGCTACGAGATCGGGCGCGTCCACGCCCGCGCCACGGCCGAGCCGGTCCTCGACCTCGTCGCCCGTGGCCTGCTCGACCCGACTGCGATCGTCACCCGTACCGTTGACTTCGCCGACGCCGCCGAGGCGATGACGGAGCCGGACGTGAAGATCGTCTTCACCAACGAGCACTGAGCGCGATCCACCCCAGGAGCCCGGGCCATACCCGGGCTAGGTTCGCTCCCGTGGGCTTCGAGTGGGTTGGCGACGAGGTGATGGCCAAGGGAGTCGCCGAGCGGCGATTCGACCTCACGCGAGCCACGCGCTGCGTGCCTGGTCTCCTGTGGAGGCCAGCGGAGCCAGCGGAGCCAGCGCACCCGGCGCCGTTGGTCCTCCTCGGCCACGGTGGCAGCTCGCACAAGCGCCAGGACTACATCGTCGCGATGGCTCGCCGCCTCGTCCGTCACCACGGCATCGCCGCCGCGGCCATCGACGGACCGGTGCACGGCGACCGACGTCACGACACCAACGCTGATGACCCAGTCGGAGCCGACTTCGCGCGCCTTTGGAACGACGACCCGACCATGACCGACGAGATGGTGGCCGACTGGCGTGCCACCCTCGATGCGCTCCAGGCTCCGACCGCCCTCGGACCGGGTCCCGTCGGCTGGTGGGGTCTGTCGATGGGGACGATCCTGGGGCTGCCGCTCATCGCGGCCGAGCCGCGGATCTCCGTTGCCGTGCTCGGCCTCTGGGGCCTCACCGGACCGACGCGTGAACGGCTCGCACAGGACGCCGCCTCGGTGCGTTGCCCCGTGCTGTTCCTGACGCAGTGGGACGACGAGCTGTGCCCCAGAGACCGTGCCTTCGAGCTCTTCTCGGCCCTCGGCTCCCAAGACAAGCGCCTCCATGCCAGCCCCGGGGGCCACGTCGAGGTGCCGCTCGAGGAGTTCCGGGCGAGCGAGAGGTTCCTCGCCGCGTCGCTCGGAGCCTCCACCGACCGGTGACCGGCGGATGCTGACCGCATGTATCACTGCAACTGGTTCCGGCGGTGCGGGTTCGTGCTGGTGGAGCCGACCGCCATCGATCTCGCGGAGCAGACGATCGAAGGGGCCTGGAACCTCCCGGCCCGGACATGATGGAGGAGAAGGACATGAAGGTGCTCATCACGGGGTCCAACAGCGGCTTCGGGTTGCTCACGGCCCTCGGCTTCGCCCGCGCCGGCCACGAGGTGATCGCCACGATGCGCAACCCTGACCGGGGCGGCGCGCTGCGGGCAGCCATCGCGGCCGAGACCCTCCCGATCGAGATCAGGGAGCTCGATGTATCCGACGCCGATTCGGTGACGCGAGCCATTCCCGACCCCGGGGAGCTCGACGTGCTCGTGAACAACGCGGGGTTCGAAGTCCAGGCAGCCATGGAGCTGGTGGACGACGAGCTCCTGGCTCGCCAGCTCGACACCAACGTGCGTGGCCCGATGCGGGTGATGCGGCGGGTGCTGCCGGTGTGGCGCGAGCGGGGCGCCGGCGTGGTCGTCAACGTCTCGAGCATCGCCGGAGTGGTCGCCGTCCCCTACGGCGGCGCCTACGCGGCGTCGAAGCACGCGCTCGAGGCGATCACCGAGGCCCTGCACTACGAGCTCGCGCCGTTGGGGCTGCGGTTTGCGCTCATCGAGCCGGGCCGCTTCGAGACCGAGTTCCACGCCAACGTCGTCACACCGGAGGGCTGGGAGCTATCGCCCTACCACGAGCGAGCGATGCGATTCCGTGAGGCCCTCATCTCGCTGGGTGGTGACGCGGAGCCAGCCGATCCACAGCTCGTCGCCGACGCGATCATCGCGGCTGCCACCGACCCCTCCACCCCGCTGCGGACGCTCGTCGGCCCCGACGCCCAGCTCATCGCGTCGGTGCGAGCCCAGAGCGACTTCGAGGCGTTCGAGGCCACGATGCGCGCTGCCCTCAACTGGTTCGAGTGAGCCGTTTGGAGAGCCTCACGACCACGCTCCGATATAGTATGTTCACCTACTATCTCGGGGGACGTATGTGGACGACCACCAACACGAGGACCACGACCGCGAGCCCCGAGCAGGTCTGGAGGGTGTGGAGCGACGTCTCCGGCTGGCCACAGTGGGACGAGGCCCTCGAGTGGGCCACCATCGACGGGCCGCTGATCGACGGGGCCAAGGTGGTCCTCAAGCCCAAGGGAGGCCCGAGGTCGAGATCCACCGTCGGCAAGGTGACGGTGAACGAGTGCTTCTCCGACCACAGCCGGCTGCCGGGTGCGCGCCTGACGTTCACCCATGCGCTCGGCGCCGACGGTGCACTCACGTCGATCACCCACTCCGTCGAGATCTCAGGCCCGCTCACGTTCGTGTGGTCCCGTGTCCTGGGGAGGAAGATCGCGGCCGGCCTGCCGCTGGCGATGGCCCGGCTCGCCACCCGGGCCGAAGAGCAGCACGCATGACGATCCCGGGGTCGCAGCACGACTCACCGGCGACGAGCCCGGGCTTCCTGTTGTGGCGCTGCACCCTCGGCTGGCAGAGGGAGATCACCGCCGCCCTTCGTCCGCTCGGGCTCACCCATGGCCAGTTCGTGATCCTCGCGTCGATTCGCTGGCTCGAGAAGCACGCCCCCGACCTGCCGAACCAGCGCCAGGTTGCCGATCACGCCGGCACCGACCCGATGATGACGTCTGAGCTGGTCCGGGCGCTCGAACGGCTCGAGCTCATCGGCCGCCGGCGGAGTCCGTCCGATGGCCGGGCGTTCCAGATCTCCACCACACAAGCAGGACGAGCGCTGGCGAGTGACGCGATCGTTGCCGTTGAAGCCGCCGACGAGGCGTTCTTCTCGGCCGTCGACACCGCTGCTGCGGTGGACGTCCTGCGTCGCCTGACCGAAGGCACCCGCCCGCTCGAAGGCCGCCTGAGCTCCGACGAGCCGTTCCGATGAAGGCGCTCGAGTCTGCCGCCCACGCGCACGATGTGGACGCCGTCATCGCCTGCTTCGCTCCCGACATCATCGTTCGCTCTCCGATCACCGAGCGCATCCGCTTCGAAGGCATCGACCAGGTGGCAGACCTGTTCGAGCGGGTCTTCTCGATCATCAGCGACATCCGGTTCTACGAGACCGTCGGCGAGGACCAGACGACGCAGGTCATCTTCTGGCGCGGTCGAGTGGGCGCGCACCACCTGGAGGAGGCGAACCTGCTCCGGATCGACCCGAACGGCCTGATCTCGGAGATGACCGTCTTCATGAGACCGGTGCCCGGTCTCCTCACTTTGGCGACCGAGCTGGCGTCATCGCTCGCTGCCCGACACGGCACCCTGCGCAGGCTCTCCACCCGGGCGCTGCTCGGCGCGATCGCCTTCCTCTACCGGGCTGGAGAACCCCTGATCATCCGGCTGGTCGGCGCAGGCCGATCCACCGCCAACGTGGAGGCCTGAGATGGCTGACACCGTCCTCGTGACCGGCGCGACCGGCGGTCTCATCGCCGGAGGACGCGGACGATTCGAAAGTCGTAGCGCCACCCCACCCAGCCCCTCGGCGCACCGCGGAGCAACTCCTCCGGCGGCGTCCGACCTACCCGTGACGGTGCTTGTCCAACGCCGCCTCGAGATCGAGCGCGCGTGGCGCGCTGAGTGCTCCGGCCCCGACCCACAGCACACTCCCTGACCGGTCCAGCAGGAGCAGCGCGATCGTCGACCGATCTTCGATGCCAAGGGGCTGGGTCACCCGGTTCACGTCGCCGTAGATGGTGAGGGTGCGCTGCAGGATCTTCGGCACGCGGATGGCGGCGGCCATCCCGCCGTCGATGAGGTTGCGGACCGGCGCCCAGATCCGCCCGATCGTGGGGAGCTCGTAGAAGCGCAGACCCGGATCAGCAGCAGCGCGTTCCTCGAACCACGGAACCCATGAATCGACGAGGCTCTGGTGATTGCGCTGGAAGGCGACGGCCACGACGTTGCGGTCGCCAACGAACCCATCCGGCAGGTCGACGTCGACACCTTCCAGGCTCCGGGCCCGGACCTCCGGGAAGACCCGGGTGCTCTCCATGGCGAGATCGTACGGGACCACCGCGTCGCGAGACCGAGCGCGCGACGATTCACGCGGGGCTGCCGCTAGGCATGCCACCGAACCAACCGCATGGCCGCCCGATGCTGGTGGCCCTGATGATCGGACCTGCCACATGGAGACCTGGGATGCCTACCGTTCGCGGCGCAACGTCCGCGCCTTCACCGAGCAGCGCATCGATGCCGAGCTGCTGCACCGGATCGTCGATGCCGGCCGACGGGCACCGTCGGCGTTCAACTCCCAGCCGTGGGACTTCGTGCTCGTGACAGAGCCGGCGCGCCTGTCCGAGCTCGCGACGGTCTGGCAGGGGGCGGGGCACATCGCCCACTCCGCGGCGACCATCGTCGTGCTCGCGCCACACGAGCCGGATGCAGATCGAGCCCGCTGGGCCGAGTTCGATCGCGGCCAGGCCATGATGGCCATGGCGGTGGTGGCCGCCGACCTGGGCATCGGATCGGGTCACGCCCTGATCGACGACCAGGAGCGGCTCCGCAGGGTCATCGGGAGCCCCGCCACCCATCGAGGTGCCTACCTGCTCGCCTTTGGCTATCCCGCCGACCGGCCCCTGGCACCGATCGAGCGGCTCAACCGACGCCCGTTCGACGAGGTGGTCCACCGCGAGCAGTGGTGACCGGGTTCAGGAGACCTGCCGACGCTCGATCGGCCCGAACCGCTTCTCGGCGCCGACGTTGATGCCCCAGCTCCAGATGACCTCTGGTCGGATGCGGATGCGCGCAGAGCCGTCGTGGGTCTCGATCGTCGCCGTGCCGCGCACCTTCACGCCGCGGGGCTGCCACGGATCGATCGACGCGAGATCGTCGATGACGATCGTGGCCTGCGGGTTCTCGTTCAGATGCCGATACCGCACGGTCTTGGTGATGTCGTGACCGCCGCTCAGCACCGCATCGCCGTCGATCTCGAACCCGACCGCAGAGACATCGGGCTGGCCTGACGCCGATGCGGTGGCCAGGCGGGCGAGCCGCTGCGACCGGAGGTAGGCGAGCTCGAGATCGGTGAACGAGCTCACCTGGTCATCCTCTCACGCAACGTCGGAGACGAATCGGCGGCGCCTGATGCTTGCCAGCTGTCCCTCGACCTCGATCTGCTGGCGGTGGCGCTCGTCGAGCGCCACCGCCGCGTTGCGCGCGGCACCATCCGCGCCCAGGCTGCGGATCAGCCCGCTCAGCGCGCCGAGCGGACCGGTGGGGCGGCGATCAGCGGCCGGCATGCTCGACCTCGTTGCTCAGCGGGGCGGGCGACGACGCCCGCAGACGGGCGATGCGCTCCGCGGTGGGCGGGTGGGTGAGGAACAGGCGGCTGAGGCTCTGGCGGCTGCCCGCGAGCGGGTTCACGATGTACTGCGAGCTCTGCGCCGGGTTGACCGCCATGGGAGTGCGGCGGGCTGCCACCTCCAGCTTGGCCAACGCAGCGGCCAGCGGAGCACCGTCGCCGACGAGGCGGGCGCCCACCCGGTCCGCCTCGAACTCACGCGAGCGGGACAGGGCCATCTGGAGCAGACCGGCTGCGACCGGTGCGACGAGGGCCGCCACCAGCACGGCGACCGGGCCCGGTGAGCTCTCGTCGTCATCGCCTCCGAACATGGCGCTGAACATGGCCATGTTGGCGATCATGCTGATCCCGGTGGCGATGGCGGCGGCGACCGAGCCGATGAGGATGTCGCGGTTCGCGATGTGGGCGATCTCATGGGCGAGCACGCCCCGCACCTCGTCAGGCTCGAGTCGCTCCATGAGGCCACGCGTCACCGCGACGACCGCATGGTGCTCGTTCCGGCCCGTTGCGAACGCGTTGGGCTGGTCGGAGGGTGACAGGTAGATCCTGGGGGCCGGGATCCCGGCTCGATGAGCCAGCTCCCCCACCATCGCGTGCAGGTGCGGCGCCTCCGACTCCGACAGCGGGGTCGCCCGTGCCGCTCGGATGGCGATGCGATCGGAGAACCAGTAGCTGCCTCCGACGAGGGCCAGGCCGATCACCAGGCCGACGACGGCGCCACCCAGCCCGCCGAGGAGCTGGCCGATCACGACCAGCAGGCCGGCCAGGAAGGCGAGAAGGGTGAACGTCTTGAGGGTGTTGCGGCTCATCTCGGGGGTGCTCCTCGGGTCGTGTGCTGCTTGTCCCGAAGGTCTCTCCCGCCGCCAGGCGGCCGGTGCACCGGGCCGGAGGTGGCCGTGGTGACGATGACACCGAGGTGGGATACTCCCCTTCAAGGCTCTAGGATAACGAATCCCACTTCGTGAGTCAACCTACGCACGATGCTTGACATACGAAGTTCGTTTCACTTATTGTGGCCCGCATGTCACCAATCCCCGGCGATGCTCTGCTCGTGGTCACGCTGATGAGCTCCGCGGTCGCCGCGGTCTTGGCCGCCCTGGCCCCACGGCAGCCGCAAGCGGCGCGATGGGCCGCTCGGGCGTTGGCGGGGGGCGCGGCGGGGGCGGTCACCCTCGGGGCTCTGGCCCTGTCCGGCACCGACACCGCCCTCCCTGGACTGGCCGTCACCGGCTTCAGCGCCCTGGTCTTGCTGCTCGTGGTCGGCATGGGCGCCACCGTGGTGGGCTTCGCTTCCCGGAGCCTGCGCGGAGAGCCCTACCAGCGACGTTTCGCCGTGCTCGGCTCGGCGCTCGTCGGCGCCGGGGCTGTCCTGGCGCTGACCACGGACCTCGTCGTGCTGGCCCTGGCCTGGGTGGCCACGAGCTTCCTGACCGTGGCCATCATCCGTACGGGCCCCGCGCCGGGCATCGAGGCTCGCTCGCTGCGGGCGCGACGCTCGTTCGCCGCCGGGGACCTTGCCCTGGTGCTCGGGGTCGCGACGCTCATCGGCGCAAGCGGCAGCACCTCCATCTCCGAGATCGCCGACGTCCGGAGCGGGGGGCTCGTCGTGGCAGGTGTCCTCGTCGTCGTGGCCGCTGCAGCACGCTCCGCATCAGGCCCGTTCTACCGGTGGCTGCCCGACAGCCTGGGGGCTCCCACCCCCTCGTCGGCACTGCTCCACGCCGGGGTGGTCAACGGTGGCGCCATCGTGCTGATCAAGCTGGGGCCAGCCGTGACCGACAACCTCCCGGCCTCGACGCTCGCCGCCATCGTCGGCGGGCTCACCTGCGTCTTCGCCGAGGCCGTGATGCTCACCCGGCCTGACGTCAAGGGCCGGCTGGCATGGTCGACCACGGCCCAGATGAGCTTCACGTTGCTGCTGTGCGGTCTGGGCCTGTTCGTGGCCGCGGGGCTGCACCTCGTCGCCCACGGCCTCTACAAGGGCGCGATGTTCCTGGGGTCCGGGAGCGCCGTGCGGTCGCTGGTGCGAGCGCGCACCGCCCCTCCCCCGGCGGCGGCCGGGCCGACTGACGGCCGTTCGATGACGTTGCTCTCCTTCACTGCGACGGCGGCTGCGATCGTCGGCGCCGCGCTGCTCATGGATGCCCGCCTGGGCGCCGAGCTCGCCGTGCCCCTGGGTCTCGCCTGGGTGGCCGCAGCGCGAGCCACCACCGCGTGGCTCCGCCACTCGGTCACGCCGGCGCAGCGGGCGCGAGCGGTGGCGTGGGGATCGGGGCTCGTGTCGCTGTTCACGGCGGCCACGGTCGCCCTGACGCTCTCCGTGAGCCCGGACATCGCGGTCACCGACCAGGTCCTGTCCCCCGCCTGGGT
>DAIQBC010000112.1:0-8498 GCA_036781345.1 Acidimicrobiales bacterium
ATCTGCGACGTCAGCATGCCCACCTACCTCCTCACCCACTGGGTGAACGGCCGCAGCCGCGGTCCCCGCCTCGGGCTTGAGCAGGCCATCAGCCTGCAGACGTCGCGCACGGCGGCGGCGTACGGCTTCACCGACCGGGGCGTCGTCGCGCCGGGCAAGCGGGCCGACCTGAACCTGATCGACCTCGACGCCATGGCGTTACGGGCCCCGGAGATGGTGTTCGACCTCCCTGCCGGCGGCCGCCGCCTGATCCAGCGGGCCGACGGCTACGTCGCCACGTTCGTCGCCGGCCAGACCACGATGGAGCAGGGCGAGCCCACCGGCGACCGACCGGGCCGCCTCGTGCGCTTCTAGCGCGAAACCTCCCTGCTCCGCGAGGGCGCGTCGGCCACGCTGTGGCCATGTCGATCGAGGTGCGGGGGCTCACCAAGGTGTTCGAGAGCGGCCGTCGCCGGGCCCGTCGACGGATCGAGGCCGTGCGCGATCTGGCGCTCTCGGTGGCGGCGGGCGAGCGGGTGGCCTACATCGGCCCGAACGGCGCCGGGAAGTCGACGTCGATCAAGATCCTCACCGGGATCCTCCACCCCACCAGCGGCGAGGTGTCCGTGCTGGGGATCACCCCATGGGTGGACCGCCGGCGCCTCGCCCAGCGGATCGGGACGCTGTTCGGGCAGCGCTCCCTGCTCTGGTTGGAGCTCACGCCGCGCCAGTCGTACAGGATGCTCGCGGCCATCTACGGCCTCGACCGCCCCGCCGAACGGCGGCGCGTGGCCGAGCTGGGCAAGCTGCTGGAGGCCACCGACCTGTTCGACCAGCCCGTGCGGAGCCTGTCCCTCGGGCAGCGGATGCGCTGCGAGCTCACGGCGTGCTTGCTCCACGACCCGGAGATCCTGTTCCTCGACGAGCCGACCATCGGGCTCGACCTCGTGGCCAAGCAGCGGTTCCGGGAGCTGCTGGTGCGGCTCAACGAGCAGCAGGGCACGACGATCTTCCTCACGTCCCACGACGTGGCTGACATCGAACACGTGGCCCAGCGCGCCGTGGTGATCAACCACGGCGAGGTGATCTACGACGACGAGGTGGTGGCCATGCGACGGGCCTTGCTCACCACCAAGGTCGTGGAGGTCGGTCTCGCCGCCCCCATCCCCGCCCCCACACGGCCCGGCGTGACCCTGCTCGAGCACACAGATCAGATGATGCGCGTGGTGGTGGACACTCACATCGTGCCGATTCGAGCCGTTCTCGACGAGCTGCTCCGCGGCCCCTCGGTGGTTGACATCTCGGTGGTCGACCCGCCCCTCGAGCAGGTCATCGCGGAGATCTACGAGCGGCCGGCCCGATGACGCGACGCGCGCTGACCGAAGCGGTGCGGGGGTCAGCGCAGCGCGTGCTGGCCGAGCCGGGCGGCCTGGTGGTGTCCCTGGCCTTCTACGCCGTCATCGTGGGGACGCTCACCGGACTGTGGCGCGTGGCCGTGGCGGCCAACGGCGGGGACCTCGGTGGCTACAGCGCGGTCGCGCTCACCTGGTACATCGTCACGTCCGAGGCGGCCATCGTGTCGGTCAACGCC
This sequence comes from Acidimicrobiales bacterium, assembly GCA_036781345.1. Lineage (GTDB taxonomy): Bacteria > Actinomycetota > Acidimicrobiia > Acidimicrobiales > VFJN01 > VFJN01. The sequence goes on from DAIQBC010000112.1 coordinate 1,571, forward strand.
CGCCTCATCGAGGACATCGGTCACGACATCGCCCGCGGCACCGTCGCGGTGGAGCTGCTGCGACCGGCGTCGGTCCTCGGGGTTCGGGTGGCCAGCGAGGTGGGTCGCGGGCTCCCTCGGGTGACCGTGCTCTGGGTGGGAGGCGCGCTCATCGCCACCGTGGTGGCCGGTGGCCCACCACGCCCCGCAACCCTGCTGCTGGCGGCGCCCAGCCTGGTGCTCGCCATCGTCGCCAACCTGCTGGGCCAGCACGCTGTGGCCGCCGTGGCCTTCTGGTTGCGGGACGCCGGTTCCGTCTGGTTCCTCTACCTCAAGGCCGTGTTCATCACCGGTGGGATGATCATCCCGCTCGAGCTGCTGCCGGCCGGTCTGGAACGGGCATCGCTCCTGCTGCCCTTCCGCGCCATGGCCTATGCCCCGGCTCGGCTGGCCGCCGGCCACGCCGAACCTGGCCTGCTGGTGGAGCAGATGGCCTGGATCGTGGCGCTCGGCCTCGTGGCCATTGCCGCCTTCCGGGCCGGCGAACGGCGTCTCCAGGTGGTGGGTGGATGACCGGGCTCCTCGCCACCTTCCGAAACGCCTTCGCCGAGGCGGCCGCGAAGCCCGGTGCGTTGGCCGCACAGATGGCGGTGATGATCGTCAACGACGCGGTGTGGGTGCTCTTCTGGGTGCTGTTCTTCCGCCGGGTCGGCACGCTCGGGGGATGGGACGTGCCGCGCATCCTGCTGTTGCAGGCCGTGCTCACCACGGCCGGCGGGCTCTCGTTGGGCGTGTTCGCCAATGCCCGTCGGGTGGGCACGATGGCCGTCGAGGGCGACCTCGACGCCGTGCTAGCGCTCCCGGTCGCGCCGTTGCCCTTCTTGCTCCTGCGGCGCATCGAGCCGGTGAACATGGGTGACCTGGCCTTCGGCTCCGTGCTGTTCGGTGTGGCCGGCCATCCCACCCCGGTTCGCACCATCGTGTTCGTCCTCGTCGTGCTCGCCTCGACTGTGCTGCTCACGTCGTTCCTGGTGCTCACCGGCGCCCTGGCCTTCTTCCTGGGTCGGAGCGAGAGCGGTGAGCTGGGCTTCCACGCCATGCTCCTGCTCGGCGCCTACCCGGTCGACTTGTTCGCCGGCGCCGTCCGGGTCCTGCTGTTCACGGTCGTGCCCGCCGCCTTCATCTCGGCGGTCCCGGCCCGGCTGATCGACGACTTCGACGCCGGACGCGCGCTCGCCCTCGGTGGGGTGGCGGTGGTGTTCGCGGTCGTCGCCACCACCACCTTCACCCTCCGCCTGCGCCGCTACACCTCCGGCTCCGTCTGGACCCGCGCCTGAGCGACTGGTGAGCGGCCTCGACCCAGGGCTGCGAGCACGACGTCAGCTCTTGGGGAGGTCCCGCCAGGGCTGGCCCTTGAAGGGGTCGGGGTCGCGTGGGAGCGCCAGCACCCGCTCGCCCAGGATGTTGCGCTGGATGTTCTCGGTGCCCCCGCCGATGCGGCTCGACCACTGGAAGAGGAAGACGTCCTGCCAGAAGCCACCGTCGGGCGCGTCATCGTGCCAGAGCGTGCCGGTGGCACCGAGGATCGCCATGAGCACCGAGCCCACGTGCTCCACCTGGTGGCTGTTGACGAGCTTCAGCACCGACGCCTCGGGCCCGGGCGGCACCCCATTGGCCGTGGCAGTGCGCACCCGGTAGACGAGCCAGCGCTGGATCATCTCCCTGGTGGCCAGGCGGGCGAGGTCCTGGCGGACCACCGGGTCACGATCGCGTCCGAAGCGGCGGGCCAGGTCGGCCACATCGCGCCAACCGGTCTGGCCGCCTTCGCCGATGGAGGAGCGCTCGGCGGTCAGCGTTGTCATGGCCACTCGCCAGCCATCACCCACGTCGCCGACCACGTTGTCGTGCGGCACCCGCACACCATCGAGGAACACCTCGTTGAAGTGGATGGCGCCGTCGATCTGACGGAGCGGGCGCACGGTGACGCCCTGGGCGTGCATGTCGACCACGAAGTAGGTGATGCCGGCGTGCTTGGCCACGTCGGGGTCGGTGCGGGCCAGACAGATCCCCCAGTCAGCGGTATGAGCCGACGACGTCCACACCTTCTGGCCGGTGAGCACCCACTCGTCGCCGTCGCGCTCGGCCTTCGTGCTGAGCGAGGCGAGGTCGGAGCCCGACCCCGGCTCACTGAAGAGCTGGCACCACACCTCGTCGCCCCGCAGCATCGGCTCGAGGAACCGCTTCTGCTGCTCCGGTGTCCCGTGGGCCATGAGGGTGGGCCCTGCCATGTCGATGCCCACCATGAAGAAGTTGGCGGCGACGTCGAAGTGCGCCTCCTCCTCCGCCGCCACACCGGCTTCGATCCCGCTCAGGCCCTGTCCGCCGAGCTGCTTCGGCCAGTGGGGGGCGGCCCAGCCGGCCTCGAACTTCGTGCGCTGCCAGGCCCTCGCCGTCTCGAGCTGGGCGGCGTCCTCGGCGTCGGTCTTGGCACGAAACGCCCGCCAGTCGCCCTCGCCGTCACCGCGCCGTGCTGCCACGTCCTCGAGCCAGGCTCGGGCGGCGGCCCGCACGGCGGCTTCGGCGGGGGTGTCGTCGACGTCCACTAGAACAGGTTCTAGTGACCCGCCGGACGTAGCGTCGAACCGTGCACCTGCCGGTGATGCCGCCCGTCAAACCGATGCTGGCCAAGGCTGTGCACGAGGTGCCCCGGCAGGAGGGCCTCTGGTACGAGCCGAAGTGGGACGGGTTCCGCTGCATCGTGTTCCGCGACGGTCCGGAGCTCGAGCTCGGGTCGCGCAACGACCGTCCCCTCACCCGGTACTTCCCGGAGCTGGTGGAGCTGCTGCGGGCGGCCCTGCCCGAGCGCTGCGTGGTGGACGGTGAGGTGGTGATCGTCACCGACGACGGCCTGGACTTCGACCGACTGCAGCTCCGGCTCCACCCGGCCGAATCTCGGGTGCAGAAGCTGGCCCTGGAGATCCCGGCCAGCTTCGTGGCCTTCGACCTTCTGGCGCTCGGCGACCGCGACCTGCGCCCCGAGCCGTTCCGTGAGCGTCGTCGGCTGCTCGAGGGCGTGTTGAGCGGTGACCTCGGCCGGGTCCACCTCACCCCCACCACCAACGACCCCGACGTGGCGGAGGACTGGTTCTCGCGCTTCGAGGGCGCGGGCTTCGACGGCGTCATGGCCAAGCTGGCCGAGCTTCCCTACGCGGAGGACAAGCGCGTGATGTGGAAGGTGAAGCACGAGCGTACGGCCGACTGCGTCGTGGCTGGCTTCCGCGTGCACAAGGACGGGAAGGGCGTGGGGTCCCTCCTGCTGGGGCTCCACGACGAGGCTGGCACCCTGCATCACGTCGGCGTGGCGAGCAGCTTCACCGCCACCCGCCGACGGGAGCTCGTGGACGAGCTGGCCCCCCTTCGTGACGACGCCCTCGAGGGCCATCCGTGGCGCGACTGGGCCGAGATGGCGGCTGAGGCCAAGGAGGCGGGCCGAATGCCCGGCGGGGTCAGCCGCTGGAACGCGCGGAAGGACCTGTCGTGGGAGCCGCTCCGACCCGAGCTGGTGGCGGAGGTGCGCTACGAGCACGTGATGTCGGGCCGCTTTCGGCATGGTGCCCGCCTCGTACGCTTCCGGTACGACCGCACCCCCGCGTCGTGCACCTACGCACAGCTCGACGAGGTTGCCCCCGCAGAGCTCACCACGCTGTTCAGCGAATCGGGGTGAGCGCGTCCGCGTGGTAGCGGACGTTCGGGTTCCAGATCATGAAGCCGTTGATCCCGAGCGCGGCGGCGGCGTCGATCTGGGCCTTCACCTCGTCGGGGCCGTAGGCGACGCCGTGGAGGGTGAAGTCCTGGATCCACGGCAGGAACCGCACGCCGGTTCCTGCGGTCACGCGCTGGAAGTCGGCCAGCGCCTTGGTCACGATCTCGGCCGGCTGGTTGATCGGGCTGGGCACGCGGTACTGACCCGGACCCCAGTGGGATGGGTAGGTCATCGGCGCCAGGTAGTCGACCACCTGGGCCATGGCGGGGACGTCCTGGGCGATGCTGTCCCCGGCGGCGGCGGCGATACCGAACACCGAGGCACCTTGGAACGCCCCGCGGGCCCGCAGAGCGGCCTGGGTCTCGCCGAGGAAGCTCGTCACCGACGCCGAGCTAGGCCCTACCAAGCCAGGCACGACCATGGTGGCAGGGTCACCTTCGGGGCGGCGGATGTAGTCCCACACGATGTCTCTGACCCCGAGGTCGACGGCCTCGAGGGCGATGTCGAGGTTGTACTTGCGCACCGCGGGGCTGGCGTAGTTGGAGAAGCCGCCGTAGCTGCCGGGGGTGAGCATGTCGCCGGTGGGGGTCTGCAGCACTTCGTCGTGGTGGCCGCTGTTCCAGGCCGCCTCGGCGTAGATCGGGTCACGGAAGGCCACGATCCGACCGATGACCCGGATCCCCTTGGCCTGCAGCAGGCGCACCGTGGCGGCCAGGTCGTAGTCGCCCGACACCGCACCGATCTCGAGGGCCTTCGGGAGCTTGGAGTCGAAGTTCACGACCCCGGCTTCGTCCTTGAGGTCGAGCTCGACCGTGTCGATCAGGCCGCGGTCGATCAGGTCCATCACCCCGGCGCGCAGGCCATCGTTGGCCCAGGCCGCGCCGCTGACGTGGACGGCCTTGGAGCTGTCGGGGTACTCGACGGGCACCACGACCTGCGCGCTCGTGGTGTTGCCTGCCTCGTCGATCGCCGTGAACTCCAGGGCTCCGGTGGGGGGCGTGGCGAAGTCCACGGCGAACTTGCCGTCGTTGATGTCGATCGGCTCGCCGCCGAAGCGAAGCTCCACTCCCTTCTCGACGGTCCCTCGGACGGTGACCGGATCGGCGATCGGCACGGGGTCGAGGCTGGCGGGCAGGTCGAGGGCGGGAGCGATGCTGTCCACCACGTAGCTCCACGTGAAGGTGGCGTCGCCAAGGAACATGCGGCTGACCGACAGCTCGATCTTGTGCTCGCCCTCCGTCAGGGCCTGCTCCACGAGCCCGGTGGAGACGAGATCTGCGGGGCGGACCTGCAGTGTGGTGCCGATCGCCCGCTCCTTGAGCTGGTCGAGCACGGCAACCCCGTCCACCCGCAGGTCGGACCGGAACACGTCCTCGCTCGACGCCAGCTTGATCCGGATGTCGAGGTTCTGAGCGGCGTTGGGGGTGAGGGCTCGTCCGGAGTCGATCCCGGTGGCGGCCACGTGGACGCGGGTGGCGCCCCAGAACGCAAGCGACAGCCAGGCAACCACGCCGATGGCCCCCAACGCGAGCACGACCAGGAACAGGTCGATCTGGCGACCGGGTCGGAACGATCGGCGGGGATTGGATCGCCGGAGGCGCAGCGACCCCGGGGTGAGGTCGAGGGTGGTGGAACGCGTCGGCGCCCACAGGCTCTGATCGGCCCGCCGGGTCTTTCGGGCGCGGTTGGCCCCGGGGATGTCCTTGAGAGAGGTCGCCATGGAGATCGGGCCAGACGTGGCCGACCACCAGTCTGCCCGGAAGAGACCCCTCGGGGCCATCACGCCCGTCGGCGATCAGGGGAAGTACAGCTCCTCGACCACCGTGACGATTCCATCCTCGACCGTGAGCTTGACTGGCGTGGGGGGCTCGAGGCCCGCCGCGAAGTCAGCGATGTTGGTGGACTGGGGCTCGCAACAGGCGTCGTAGTCGATGTCGGAGACCTCGGCCCGGGGGTCGACCTCGATGGCTCGGAGCTTCGGGTTCACGTTCCGGATGTAGTAGTCGGTGTCGAGCTCGACACCGTCCTCTGCCGCGGCGGCCACCGCGTCGTCGCCCGTGAAGAGCTGGGCCAGGTCGAACAGCCCGGTGGCCGTGGTGTCGTTGATGTTGAGCTCCGTGAGGTAGCCGAAGTGCGTGCCGTCGGGCAGCACGTCGCCAACCGGCTCGACGGCGGTCGTGCTGGTTGGCGCCAAGGTGGTGGTGGACGCCGTGGTGGTGGGCGCGTCCGTGGTGGAGCTGGTCGATGCCACCTCCGGATCGTCGCTTCCACATCCCGCGCTGAGGGCGACGGCTGCGACCAGACCCAGCACCAACCCTCGCCACATGTGGAGCAGACTAGGGGCCTGTGTCCGACGCGACCCTGATCGAGGTGGGCGGCATCGAGGTGCGGGTGACGCACCCAGACAAGGTGTTCTTCAGCGCCCGCGGCGAGACAAAGCTCGACCTTGTTCACTACTACCTGGCCGTCGAGGGGCCGCTGATGGAGACGATCCGCAACCGGCCCGTCCTGCTGCAGCGGTTCCCGGCGGGCGCCGGCGGCCCGTCGTTCTTCCAGAAGCGGGTGCCCACGTCGGCTCCGGGGTGGCTCACCACGGCGGTTGTCTCCACTCCCAACGGCACCACGAGTGACGCCCTCGTGGCGGTGGACCTGGCCCACCTGCTCTGGGCGGTGAACCAGGGGTGCCTCGGCTTCCACGTGTGGCCCAACCGCGTGCCGCACCTCGCGGTGGCCGACGAGCTGCGGATCGACCTCGACCCGTCGCCCGGGGTCGACTTCGCCCAGCTGCAGGAGGGCGCAGTCCTGGCCCGAGCGCTGCTCGATGAGCTCGGCATCGAGACCCACGTGAAGACCTCGGGGTCGCGTGGGCTCCACATCTACGCGGCCCTCGAGCCGCGCTGGGACAGCTACGAGGTGCGCGCCGCCGCGGTCGCCCTCGCGCGCGAGCTGGAGCGACGGCATCCCGATCGCATCACGGCCCAGTGGTGGAAGGAGGAGCGCGGCCCGCGCGTGTTCGTGGACTTCAACCAGAACGCGCCCCACAAGACCGTGTTCGGCGCGTGGTGCGTGCGGCCCCGGGTGGGCGGGCAGGTCTCGTGTCCGATCCGCTGGGACGAGGTGGCCACCGTCGACCCCGACGACGTCACGCTGGTGGTGGTGCCGCCGAAGCTGGCCGCCGAGGGCGAT
>DAIQBC010000113.1:0-8429 GCA_036781345.1 Acidimicrobiales bacterium
CGAGCGCATCGGTGCGAGTTGGGAGGTGGTGCTCGCCGCCGATGCCAAGCCGCAGCCTGAGCAGATCCTGGGGTTGGCAGTCGAGCGCGCCTACGCCGTGTTCGCGCACCACCAGGTGGGCCCGGCGATGGTGGTGCACCGTCGCGACGTCACCCCGGCCGACGTCGCCGCGCTGAGCGGTCCGACCCGGTCCGTGACCGCCAGCGCGGTCGACCGCTGGCTGCCGCACGCCATCACGACATGGGGCAGCTCACGCGACTTCCGCGCGCTGCTGCCCCGCGTGCTCGAGCTCCTCACCGCCGGGCTGCTCAGCACGCCTCCCGAGGTGATCTTCGCCAAGCTGCGCCAAGCCGACGTGCCGGAGTGGGGCGAGGAGGAGCAGGCCGCGCTGGACGACGTGCTGGTCGCGCTCTGGCTGGCCACGCTGGCCCGGCACCCCTCGACGACGGGCATCCCGGCGTCCCGTCTCCTGACCTCCCTCGCCGAGCTCGGTCGTCCGATCAGTCCCTTCCTCGACGACTGGTCGTTGATGATCAGCTCGGGGATGCCGGAGGGCGAGCCGGCCCGGCGCCACCTGATGGATCTGCACCGACGTGTCGAGACGCTCCGCAGCAGCGGGCTCGAGGTAGCGGACCTGTTCTGGTCACCCCACGCCGAGGACGCTGCGAGCCTCGGGGCGTGGCTGGCGTCACCGCTCACGCGGAGCGAGCTCCACGACTAGGCGTCGTCAGCCCAGCGCCCCCGACGCCCGCAGCGCCGCGATGCGCTCCGCGTCGTACCCCAGCACGTCCCGCAGCACGACCTCGGTGTGCTCCCCCGCCGTGGGCGCCTTCGTGGGCAGCGGGTGCTCCTCGCCCATCAGCTTGATCGGCGACGGCACCTGCGAAGTGCCGACTCGTTCCTGAGGGATCCACGGCATGCGGACCTGGAACTGCGGGTCCTCGGCCAGCGTCTTGGGCGTGTTCACCGGCGCGATCGGGGTGTTGGCCTGATCCCCGAGCTGCACCCACGCAGCGGTCGTGCGCGATCGGAAGATCTCCGCGAGCTCGGCGCGCAGCTCGGTGTTGCCACGCGCGTGGTCGGCGTACTGAGAGCCCGGATGGCGCTCGAACAGGTCGGCGCGGTCAACCGCTCGGCAGAAGTTCTCCCAGAACTCGCGCTCCGAGGCCATGAACAGGACGTGTCCGTCGGCGGTCTCGTAGAACTGGTAGCGCACGCCGTCGCGCATGCCGGCGGTGCCGGGAGCGCGCCGCTCGTAGCCGTCGGCCTGGTTGCCCGTGACCTCGCTCTCGGGACGCTCGTAGGCCTTCCACGTCTCGCTGCGGAGCCAGTCCATGGCCGCGGCCGCATCCGACTGGGCGATCTCGACACGGCAGGGCTCGCCGGTGGCCCGGGCGCGCGTGATGCCGGCCAGCACGCCGAGGGCGCCGAACAGAGGTCCCGCGTGGATCCCCACGGACGGGTGCTCCGGGATGGCGCAGAAGCCGTCGTCGGTCCTCTCCGGCGCCACCAGCCCGGCCCACGCGTCGTAGCCGATCCCATGACTGGGCATGTCCTTGTAGGGCCCGGTCATGCCGTAGCCGGAGATCGTGCAGAACACGATGTGCGGGTTGACAGCCAGGCAGGCCTCATAGCCCACACCGCGCTTGTCGAGGCCGTTCGGCCGCATGGCCTCGATGACGGCATCTGCCCCGGCCACCAGCTCCAGGAAGACGGCACGACCCTCGTCGGTGCGCAGGTCGATCGTGATGGAGCGCTTGCCGCGGCTGATGTGCAGGTGCATCAGCGAGGTGCCTTCCACGATGGGCCAGGTCATCTGGCGGATGTAGTCGCCCGAGGGTGGCTCGACCTTGATGACGTCGGCGCCGAGATCGGCCAACGTCGTGGTGATGGCCCCCGGTCCGAGCATGGAGCACTCCACGATGCGCACGCTGGCGAGAGGCGAAGGGATCGTCATGATGCGTCATCCGATCGAGCGAGGGGCGAACCAGGTCCCGGGGTCATGAGCTCTTCGCGCCAACGGGTGCACCACCGGCGGGCCGTTTTCGGCCAGGGATCGCCGTCGCGCAAGAGCTCGGTGTGGGAGGCAAGGTCAGTGGCCCAGATCGTGCACACCTCGCTGTCGCTGAGCACGCTGTCATAGAGGCCGACGAGGGCGATGCCCCGTTCGGCCATGGCCGGCACCCGCTCGGCGAGGGTGGCGGCGAGGTAGTCCGGACCGGCCCCGGGCCGCACGTCGGACAGCTCGTGCACGAACCAGGTGCCAGTGGTGCCGGCCTCCAGCAGCTCGGCGCGGGTGGGGCACCCAGGCACGCCGCGCAGGAGGCGGTCGAACCCGCCGGTGCGACGCTGGTAGGCCTCGTCCCACCAGGTGGCCAGCTCCACGTTGTCCGCCTTGTCGAGGTTCGTCCGCTGGGCCAGCCGGGCCCAACCCTCCCAGCCGGCGATCTCCCACACGTTGACCACCTGCGGCCAGCGTCCGGTCGTGCCGACCACCTCCCAGGTACCGAGCAGGACCAGACCCGACCCGGTCGTCGCCTGGGCGTCGAAGCCGACCGTCTGCTCCATGTAGGCCCGACCGCCCCGACCCACGATGTCGATCACCTCGTGGAGGAACAACGGGGCGCGATCTGTCATGACGGCGACGATGATGACACACTGTCTGACGCCCCGTCAGAAACGCGAGCAAGGGCTCATGGACCTCTCCTTCACTCCGGATCAGGACGCCCTGCGGGGGGCCACCACCCGCCTCTACGCCAAGGAATCGCACGGCGAACGGGTGCGGGAGGCAGAGAGCACCGGCTTCGACCAGGCGCTCTGGGGGGCCGTGGTGGCCATGGGCCTCCCCGTGATGGCGATGCCGGAGGCGGCGGGCGGCGCCGGCGCCACCCTCACCGATCTGGCGGCCGCGGTGGAGGTGCACGGGGCCTTCTTGGGCTCGGTCCCCCTCGTCGAGACGGCCGTGACCGCTCGCTTGCTCGCGCGCCTCAGCGGTGCCGACGACCTCCTCGCGCCGCTGGTGGACGGCGCACCCGCCTCCATCGCGCTGCTCCCAGCCGTGAGCGCCACCGCCCCCCTCGTGCCCGGGGCGGCGGTGGCGCGGGTCGTGGTCGCCCGTGACGGCGACCGCCTCGTGGCGGCCACAGCACCGACGACAACGGCCCGTCGCACCCTGGCCAGCCTGGCCGTGGCGGACGTCGACCTCACCGGCGCGCTCGTGCTGGCCAAGGGCCCCGAGGCCATCGCGGCCCACAACGCCGCGCTCGACGAGTGGCGGGCTCTCACAGCGGTGGCCCAGGCGGGGCTCGCCCGCGCCACCCTCGATGTCGGCGTGCAGTACGCCAAGGACCGGCACCAGTTCGGGGTGCCGATCGGCAGCTTCCAGACGCTCCAGCACCGCTTCGCCGACCTGCACACACGCGTCGAAGGCAGCCGCCTGCTCGCCTACGAGGCGATCTGGGCCCTGGACGAGGCCATGCCCACCGCGCCGGGGCTGGCCGCCCAGGCGTCCTGGTGGTGTGGCGAGGTGGCCGACGAAGCCGCCGGCTTCAGCCTCCACGTGCACGGCGGCTACGGGTTCATGCTCGAGTACGACGTGCAGCTCCACGTCCGCCGGGCGAAGGCCACCCGCTTGCTGCTCGGCAACCCGCGGCACGAGCTCCAGCGGATCGCCGAGCGGCGATGGGGAACGAGCGCGCCCGACCCCGCGACCGTGGTGGCGGCCGCGACGGCCCGGCCCACCCGCGGCGGGATGGACTACCGGTTCGAGCCAGAGACCGAGGCGTTCCGGGCCGAGGTGCGCGAGTTCATCGCCGAGCACCTTCGCCCCGAGATCATCGAGCGCGCCCACGCCACCGGCACGATGCACGACTGGGGCTTCCATCAGGCGCTCTGCAACCGCGGCTACCTGGCCTCGGGGTGGCCCGTGGAGGTGGGGGGTCTGGGCCGCAGCGCGATCGATCAGTGCGTCCTGATGCAGGAGCTGTACGGGTCCGGCGCTCCCATCGACGGCCTCAACATCGCGGCGATGGTGGGTGCGACGCTGCTGGTCACGGGAACCGATGCGCAGAAGGCCGACGTCCTCCCGCGCATCCTGGCCGGGGAGCTCATGTGCTGCCTCGGGTACAGCGAGCCCGACGCCGGATCGGATGTGGCCGCCGTGGCCACCAAGGCCACCCGCGACGGCGACCACTGGGTGCTCGACGGGCAGAAGATGTTCACGACCATGGCCCAAGAGGCGCACTACGTCTTCCTGCTGGCCCGCTCGAACCCAGACGTCCCGAAGCACAAGGGCCTCACGATGTTCCTGGTGCCGATGGACACCCCGGGCATCGAGATCACGGCGGTGCAGACGATGGGCGGCGAGCGCACCAACATCACCTTCTTCAGCGAGGTGCGGGTGCCCGACTCGGCCCGCGTCGGAGAGGTCGACGCGGGGTGGACGGTGATGCACGCCGCGCTCGTCTACGAGCGCACCTCGGCCAACTGGGGTGAACCCGACCGCCTGGTGGAGGAGATGGCCGGCTGGGCCCTCGCCCCTTCGTCCGACGGCACGGTCCCCTTCGATGACCCCGCGGTGCGAGAGGTGCTGGCGCAGGCCACCACCGAGCTCGAGGTGGGCCGGCTGCTCCTGTTCCGCTCGGCCTGGCTGTCGTCGCTGGGCGAGATGCCCCAGGTTGAGGGCTCGATGGCCAAGCTCCACATCACCGAGGCCTTCGTGCGGGCGTCCTCCGAGCTGCTCCACCTGCTCGGGCCGGACGGCCTGGTCCCGGGCAGTGAGGCGGGCGCGGTCCTCGGGGGTCTGGTGGAGCACGCCTTCCGGCACTCGGTGGTCACCACGATCTACGGCGGCTCCAGCGAGGTGCAGCGCGAGATCGTCGCCGGACGGGGCCTCGGGCTCCCCCGCAACCGCTGATCGGGCGCCATCCGCCCGGGTCCGACCGGGTCATGTGCCATAGATCACATGGCCGAATGTTGCGGTTTGATTGCGGAGTTGGCACGCTTTCGTAACCAACCACGCCGCCTCTTGAGCGGCTCGCCGCTGGGGCGCTGTGGTTTGCCGAACATCTTGCACTTGTTCGGCGCGCGCTCCGGCCCCACCCCAGGAGGACCCCCCGCCGTGTCTGGGATGCAGCTACCCCCGAGTACCCGCCACCCGGCTCGCCTGGCGCGCCGCGTGCTGATCAGCACCGCGGCGGCCATCGCCGCCATCGCGGTCCCCATCACCCTGGTCGCCGCCAGCAGCGGCGACCCTCGCGAGGCGGCGGCAGCAGAGCCAGCCGGCTCCCGGGTGCGCTCGGAGGCGGCCGGCCGGGCGATCCTCGCGAACGTGGAGGGTGTGGCCGAGGCCGTGGCGCCACGGCCGACGACCCCTCCGACCACCGTGGCCCCTCCGACCACGGTCGCCCCGGTGGCGACCGCGCCTCCTTCACCGCCCGCTCCCCAGCCGGTGGCCCCCCCGCCGCCCGCTCCCCAGCCGGTGGTCTCGGGCGGCGGGTACAACGACCCCGGCAACCCGGCCACATGGGATCGCCTGGCCCAGTGCGAATCCGGCGGGAACTGGGCCGCCAACACCGGCAACGGCTACTACGGCGGCATCCAGTTCTCCCTGGCCTCCTGGCGGGGCGTTGGGGGACCCGGCCGCCCCGACCAGGCATCCCGCGAGACCCAGATCGCCATGGGCCAGCGCCTGCTCAACCAGGGTGGCTGGGGCCATTGGCCAGCCTGCTCCCGCAAGCTCGGCTACCGCTAGCCACCGGTAGGGTCATCGGCATTCAGCCGCCGTTCAGGAGCCACTGACAGGATCGGCTGCACGCTGGACGCATCGGAGTGGCGGTGAAGCTGCTGCTGATCGAAGACGACGTCAAGATCGCCACTGCCGTCAAGCGCGGCCTCGAGGCGGAGGGCTTCCGCGTCGAGGTGGCGACCGACGGCGCCGACGGGCTTTGGCGGGCGAGCGAGGGCACCTTCGACCTCCTGCTCGTCGACCTCATGCTGCCGGGGCGCAACGGGTTCCAGATCTGCGCCGAGCTGCGCGCGGCAGGAAACTGGACACCCATCCTCGTGCTGACCGCCAAGGTCGGGGATCTCGACGAGGCCGAAGCACTCGACACCGGCGCCGACGACTACCTCACCAAGCCCTTCTCGTTCCCGGTGCTCGTCGCTCGGGTGCGGGCCCTCGTGCGGCGCACGACCGGACGCAACCCGACCCCCCTCGACGTCGGCGATCTGCACCTCGACCCGGGTGAGCGGCGCGTGTGGCGCGGCGACGACCTGCTCAGCCTCACCGCTCGGGAGTTCGACGTTCTCGAGTTCCTGGTCCGGCGCGCGGGACAGGTGCTCAGCAAGGACGAGATCCTCGCCGGAGTGTGGGACTACGACTTCGAGGGCGACCCGAACATCGTCGAGGTCTACGTAGGACGGCTCCGCCGCAAGGTCGACGAGCCGTTCGGTCGCCGCACCATCGAGACGGTACGAGGCGCCGGCTACCGGCTGGCCGGCCCATGACCCTCCGCGGGCGCATCACCGCCCTGGCGGCGGCCGCCGTGCTCGTCGTGCTGCTGATCGCCGGCTTGGCCATCCTGCGCATGCACGAGCGGTTGCTGCTCGGCACCCTCGATGAGCAGCTGGGCCGAACGGCCGACGCCTACCTCGACGACCTCGGTGCCGATCCGGCCCCCGATCTCACCGCCCCCGGCGACGAGGACTCGGTGGCACAGCTCGTGCAGGGCGGTCAGGTGGTCGCGACGGAGCCGGTGAGCGACAGGACACGACGCGCGCTCGCGGTGCCGATCGCCGACCCTCCACCCGACGGACGGGGCCGTGTGCTGCGGGTGGTGGCCGAGGTGCTCCCCGACGAGGGCAGCTACCGGGTGCTCTCGGTCGACCTCGGAGACGGGTCGGTGCTCCACCTCGGCACCAACCTCGACGACGTGCGCGACAGCGAGGGCGCGCTGCGGCGGGCCCTGCTGCTGAGCGCGCCCCTCGTCGCCCTTGCTCTCGGCCTGCTCATCTGGTGGCTTGTCGGGCGGACCCTGCGGCCGGTGGAGGCGATCCGCGCGCAGGTCGGTGCCATCGGAGGTGACGAGCTCGACCGACGGGTGCCGGTGCCGGCGACGGACGACGAGGTCGGGAGGCTGGCCCGCACGATGAACGGCATGCTCGACCGTTTGGAGGGCGCGGCAGAGCAGCAGCGGCGCTTCGTCGCCGACGCCTCTCACGAGCTGCGCACCCCGCTGGCCCGGATGCGCACCGAGCTCGAAGTGGACCTGTCGCACCCGGGCGAGGCCGATCTGGCCCGCACCCACGCGAGCGCCCTCGAAGAGGTCATCGAGCTCCAGCAGCTGGTCGACGACCTCCTCCACCTGGCCCGCCACGACGCCGGCCCCGATCGGGCGCAGCACCAACCCATCGATCTCGACGAGCTCGCCCGGGCGGCAGTCGCGTCCACTCCGGTCCCGCCGGGGGTCGACCTCGACACCGCAGGGGTGCGCCCCGTTCGCGTTCAGGGCGATGCGGCATCCCTCTCCCGCGCGATCTCCAACCTGCTCGACAACGCCGTGCGCCATGCCCGAGCCCATGTGTGGGTGGAGGTCCGTGAGGAGGGTGGTCGAGCCCTGCTGGAGGTGGCCGATGACGGCGGGGGTATTCCGCCGGCGGACCGCCAACGAGTGTTCGAGCGCTTCACCCGCCTCGATCACGCCCGCACCAGCGCCGCCGGTGGCGCCGGCCTCGGCCTGGCCATCGTTCGGACCGCGGCCGACAGCCACAAAGGGATCGTGCGGATCGACGACCGGCCCGGTGGCGGCGCCCGGATCACCCTCGACCTCCCCGCCGGCTGACCCGGCATCGGGATGGTGCGGCGCGCCAGCGTGCCCTGACTCAGCCGACCCCACCCCACGCGACGATGGGACCGGCCACCGCCACCAGCGCCGACGGGTCGAGGTCGAGGTCGTCCCAGTCCGAGTCGTCCACCGTGGCCTCACCGTCGGCGGTGATGCGAACCGAGCCAGGCCGGCTGGTCGGGAACGTGCGGGCGATCCAGAAGCCGACCAGGCCGGGGCGCGCCACCACTACGCCGTTGTCCGGGAGGGCGGTGGCCAGTCCCGCAGCGCGAGCCGCCGGCGACGACGGGTCGTCGTACATCGGTCTGACGACGGCGGCCAGCTCGGTGTAGAGCGCCGGGCGCTCCGTCGAACCGGGCGGCAGCGGCCGGTCGAAGCCACCCAGGTCGGGCGACCGCACGTCGATGACCTCGGCCCGGCCCTCCCACGGCGTCGACGTCACCTCGTCAGGGTCGAGCCCGCTCGTCACGAGAACATCGACGTCGCCCAGACCCGCCAGCTCGAAGTCCCGAGCCTGGAGGCCGGCCGTCCCGAAGTGGAGCGGGTCGTCCCACCGGAACACCCCCTTGGCGCCCCAGGTGTTCA
>DAIQBC010000114.1:0-8418 GCA_036781345.1 Acidimicrobiales bacterium
ACGTGCGCGGTGCCGAGAACGGCGACGGAGGCGGCACGAGGTTGGGCTCCTCGCGATTGCGTCGTCGCAGGGCCAGGGCGGCCCCCGCGGTCTTCCCCAGTGCGCGGGCCACTCGCACCGGCTGGCGGGCCAGCGATGTGGCCGCGTAGCTGAGCAGCTCGATGTCGGTGGGGATGCGGTCGGGCTGCCACTCGGACTCCGGCTCGTGCGACGCGATCTCCGGCGTGAGGTCGAGCAGGGCCACCGTGAGCTCGTTGCCCGACGCCCCGTCCATGGCGGCGTGGTGCACCTTCGTGAGCACTGCGATGTTGCCGTCCCCCAGGCCCTCGATCAGCCACACCTCCCAGAGCGGTCGAGACCGATCGAGGGGGATCGCCGACAGGCGCCCCACGAGGGTGGCGAGCTGCTCGGGGGTGCCCGGTGACGGGAGGGCGGTGGCGCGGATGTGGTAGTCGAGGTCGAAGTCGGGGTCCTCGATCCAAAGCGGGTGGTGGAGACCGAATGGGACCTCGACGAGCCGGCGCCGGAACGGTGGCGCCAGGTGCAGCCGGGCGCCGTACACCGCCTTCAGGCTGTCGAGAGTGATGCCGCCTTCCACCGATGACGGGTCGAGGAGCATCAGCCCGGCCACGTGCATGTGGGACGAGGGCGTCTCCAGGTACAGGAAGGAGGCGTCGAGTCCGGTGAGGCGCTGCATGGTGCCCTTCCTACTACTCGAGGGCGGGCGATGGCTCGTCGGCGCCCGGCGCGAGACTTGGCCCATGACCAGGACGACAGGCCGCCTGCTCGTGGCTGAGCCGATGCTCGGGGATCCCAACTTCGACCGCGCCGTGGTGCTCATGATCCAGCACGCCGCCGAGGGGGCCCTCGGCCTGGTCCTCAACCGCCCGACGGACGTGGCAGTGGCCGAGGCCCTCCCGGGATGGGAAGCGATCGCCACGGCCCCCGCCGTGCTCCACATCGGCGGCCCGGTCGAGGAGCAGAGCGGCTGGTGCCTCGCCCGCGCCCGTCAGCCGGACGCCCTCGACGGCTTCGTGCCGGTGCTTGGCGACGTGGGCTTGGTCGACCTCGAGCTCGACCCGCTCGAGGTGGCGGCGTCCTTCTACGACCTGCGCCTCTACGCCGGCTACTCGGGCTGGGGCCCTGGTCAGCTCGAGCACGAGCTGGCCCAGGACTCGTGGGTCGTGGCCGACGCCGACGCTGCGGACCCGTTCCTGCCCGACGGCCCTGCGCTCTGGAAGCGCATCCTCGCCCGCCAAGTTGGGCCCCTTGCCCGCCTGGCCCTGTTCCCTCCCGACCCCAGCCTCAACTGAGGAGCGTCAGAGGTCGCCCATCAGCTTGAAGCGCTCGCCATGTCGCACGTCGGCGAGGGTGCCGTGCTCGGCCAGCCGCGCCACGATGCGGTCGTCGAACGCCGCCCGTTGGCGCGCCACCTCGGCGGGGTCGGCTGCCGTGTCGATCTGCATCGTGGAGAGCAGCTGGCTCGCGTGGGCGTGCAGTGCCGCCAGCTTGGCGGCGGCGAAGCCGGTCACGTCCTCGACGTGGTCGGGCTCGTCCGCCTCGAACAGCAGCAGAGCCTCAGGCCGGTGGTGGGGGAGCGCCTGCTCCGGGAAGAAGTGCGGATCGCGCGCGGCCACCACGCCCTCCACCGCGAGCAGGCCGGCGTGACGGTGGTCGGGGTGCAGGCGGTACCGCTTCCACGGGTCATGCCCCAGCACCACCGTGGGCTGCAGCTCTCGGATCCAGTACGCCACCTCCCAGCGCTGACGCAGTCCGGAGTCGAGCTCACCGTCGGGCCAACCCAGGAAGACGCACCGGCCGGTGGCGCCCAGGGCGCCCGCCGCGGCGCGCTGCTCGGCCTGGCGAGTGACCACCAGAGCGGCCGTGTCCGTGGCGGGGTCCCAGCTTCCCTTCGATCCGTCGGTGCAGATCACGTGGTGCACCACGGTCCCGGCCGCCGACCACTTGGCCAAGGTGGCGCCGCACCCGAACTCGACGTCGTCGGGGTGAGCGCCGATGGCCAGCGCCACCGCCGGAGTGGGCAGGTTCAGCGACACGGAACCTCCGGCAGCAGGTACGACGGTGGTTGGAGCGCGGCCGGCACGGCCAGATCAGCGGCGGTGTCGACATCCCACCCCAGCCGAGCGTCGGGCACGAGGCGGGCCAGGAGACCCAGCCGGGCCGCCTCGGCCCGGTGGGCCGTGAAGCTGGCGGCCCCGTAGGCGAAGGTGAAGCCGCCCTCGGACGGCACGCACGCCACGTTGGTGCCGTCGCGGTGCCGGTCGGGCACGATGGTCACGCCGTCGCCGTCGGCCAACCATGCCAGCTCGGTGGCCAGTGGCAGGTCGGCGTGGGCCACGATCACCCGATCAAAGCCCCGTCGGGCCAGGTGGGCGACGCCGGCCCCCACCGCGCCGTTGAGGCCGAGGCCGGGCGTCCAGATCGGCTCGGCGCCGTGTGCCTCGGCCCAGGCCCGCACCTCGTCTTCATCGCACACCACGGCGGTGCACAGCGCCCCGGCGGCAGCGAGCACGGTGGAAGCCATCGCCTTGGCCAGTGCGACACGGGCCGCAGGGTCGAGCACGTCGCCCAGCCGCTGCTTGGCGACCGCGAAGGCCTTCACCGGTACGAGCACCGCCGTCGTCGTCACGGCCACCTCGTCAACCTACTGGGCTCGGAGCGCTCTAACCTCCCGCCCCATGACGATGCGCGTGGCCGTGATCGGAGCCGGGTCGTGGGGGACCACCGTGGCCCACCTCTGCGCCAAGAACGTTCCCACCGCGCTCTGGGCCCGACGCGACGATGTTGCGGTCGAGGTTCGCGACGACCATCGGAACTCCGCCTACCTCGCCGGGTTCGACCTCACGCCGAGCCTCCATGCCACCTCCTCGCTCGAGGAGGCGGTCTCGGTGGCCGACGTGCTCGTGATGGGCGTGCCCTCGCACGGCATGCGCGAGTCGGCGCAGCTCCTCGCGCCGTTCCTGCGGCCGTGGGTGCCGGTGGTCAGCCTCTCGAAGGGGCTGGAGCAGGGCACTCGGTTGCGCATGACGCAGGTGCTGGAAGCGGAGCTGCCGGGTCACCCGTGCGGCGTCCTCACCGGACCCAACCTGGCCAAGGAGATCCTCGCCGGTGGCGCCGCCGCCTCCGTGATCGCCATGGACGACCCGGTGATCGCCGAGGCGCTGCAGGAGCTGTTCGCCTCCGATCTGTTCCGTGTGTACACGAACACCGACGTGATCGGCTGCGAGGTGGCCGGGGCGCTGAAGAACGTCATGGCCATCGCCTCGGGGATGGCCGACGGCCTCGGCACCGGCGACAACACGCGGTCGGCGGTGATCACCCGCGGCCTGGCCGAGCTCACCCGCCTCGGCTGTGCCATGGGAGGCCAACAGGTGACCTTCTCGGGGCTGGCCGGCATGGGCGACCTCATCGCCACCTGCATCTCCCCGCAGAGCCGCAACCGCTATGTGGGTGAGCAGCTCGGCAAGGGTCGGACGATCGACGACATCATCGACGAGATGAGCATGGTCGCCGAAGGCGTGAAGACCTCGAAGGTCGTCATGGAGCTGGCACGGGAGTACGGACTCGACCTTCCGATCGCCGAAGAGGTGTACGGAGTGGTGCATGAGGGGTTGTCGGCGGTGGAGGCCTATCGCGGTCTGCTCGGTCGCCACGTGCGCTCGGAGATGCACGACATGCCCAACTCCTGATTCGATGGCCTCCGTGCGCCTGCGCTCCCGCCCCCTCCGCGCCCCGGGGGCGGACTGGGTGCCGCCGCGTCCCACTGGCCCATGGACCACCGTTGGGAACCTCGACGGTGCCGCCACGGGGCTCGTCGACCAAGCCGGCCTCGTGGCCGTGGCCGGCCGGAGCTGGTCGCTCGACTGGTGGATCGGTGCCGAGGACCGCTGGCACGTGCCGGCTCGAGAGGCGGCGGTGCGTCAGGCGCTGGTGGGAGCCAGCCCGGTGGTGGAGACGCGCGTGCGGGTGCCGAGCGGCGACGCCGTCGAGCGCGTGTACGCCGCACGCGGCCCGCGAGGCGAGGACACCCTCGTGGTGGAGGTGCACAACGACAGCAAGGTGCCCTTCGCCGTGGCGCTGGCCCTGCGCCCCTACGGGCTCGACGGGCAGGGCCGGATCGCCAGCATCGAGCTCGACGGCACCACCGTGAGCGTCGACGGCGAGGTGGCCCTGGTGCTGCCCCGCTCGCCCGGTCGCATCGCACTGTCCACAGGCGCCGGCGGTGACGCCGCCACCACCGTCTTCGCGGGCGGCGCCGAGCCTGTCCGGACGGGGACCGTGCGCTGTGCGGAGGGCTTGGCCAACGGCGCGCTGCTGTTCCCCCTTGCCCACACCGCCACCCTCCGGGTCGCGCTGCCGCTGTCGGCGGCCGCCGGGATCGCACCCGGTCGGCTGCCGAGCGGCGACCAGGTTGCGGCGGGCTGGGCCATGCAGTCGCGTCGGGGGGCTCGCTTCGAGGTACCCGACCGCCGCCTGCGCGAGGCGGTCGCGGCCAGCACCAGGTACCTGTTGCTCGGGGCCGGCGATCCGCAGCTGGCGGCCGCGCTCGACCTGATGGGGTTCGCCGACGAAGCGGCCGCGTCCCTGCTCGCCGACCCTGTCGGCTCGGCACGCCACCGCAGCCCGGGCGTCCTGCTGCACGCCCTCGCCTGGCACTGGCACCTCACCCGCGATCGCGCGGCCGCTCACGCGGCGGCTCCGCTGGTCGCCGCGCTGCTCCGCGAGCTGGGTCGGGCCTCCGACCAGCCCGACCGGGCGCTCGGTCACGCCGCGCTTCCGCTCGTGGCCGACCTGCTCGACGCGGCCGGCGAACGCCGCGCCGGCAGCGACGCGCGCGCCCTGGTCGCTGCGCTGCCTCCCGCCGGGCCGCCAGACCCCATCGGCCGGCTGGCCTCGGCCAGTGCCACGTGGACCTGGCCCGACGGCTCCCTCGGGCACGACCTCGCCGCCAACGCCGCGCTCCTCATCGACCTCCGCCGCCTGCTCGTGCAGGAGGTGCCCCACGGCCTGGCTCTCAGTCCTGTCGTGCCCGAGGCGTGGCTGGGTCAGGGGTGGGAGGTGCACGACGCTCCGACCGGTCACGGCTGCCTGGGCTTCGCCGTCCGCTGGCACGGCGATCGCCCGGCCCTGCTGTGGGAGCTCGACCCCCACCCCGGGTTGCCCCCCGCCCGCCTCACTGCGCCGGCGCTCGACCCGGCATGGTCCACCGTCTCGCCTCGCGGCGAAGCGCTGCTCGCGCCCGTGCCGGTGCCCGAGCGCCCGTCCCGTCGCCGGGGCCTCACGCTCCCCGTCACGATCGAGCCAGTGTCTCGGAGCAGGCCGTGAGCGCGCCGACCCCGCCGGTCGAGGAGCTCATCGGGCTCCTGCGTGCGATCGGCGTGCCCGGCCCGGAGATCCGGCGCGCGCGGGAGGACGGCACGCTCGTGCTGCTCGTCATCGAGAAGCTGGCCATCGGGCAGGACCTCCGCTACGACCTCGCAGCGGCATCGGCCGGGACCGGCCTCCCGCCCGACGAGCTGCGCCACATCTGGCGTTCGCTCGGGTTCCCCGATCTCCACCCCGGCGAGATCGTGTTCTCCGACGTCGACCTCGCCAACCTGTCCGCGGTGGCGAAGCTGATGCACAGCGGCGTGGTGAGCCCCGAGGTCACCTATGGCATGACGCGCGTCGTCGGCTCGTCGATGGCGCGCATTGCCTCGGCGCTGATCGACACGGTGAGCTCGCGTGCCGAGGAGGTCGGGGAGGCCATGACCGAGGACGACGGCACCGGCATCATCGAGCCGGCGGCGGGCGACGCCGGCGACTTCCTGCCGCTCTTCCCTGCCATCCTCGAGCAGGTGTGGCGCCGGCACCTGCAGGTAGCGGCTCGTCGACGGCTGCTCCGGGGGGACACCGAAGACGGTCCGGGCGTGGTCGTGGGCTTCGCCGACCTCGTGGGCTTCACCGCCATCGCCCAGCAGGTGAGCGACGAGGAGCTCGCCGAAGTGGTCGACCAGTTCGAGCACCTCGCCTACGACGTCGTGGTGGCCGGGGGCGGTCGCGTCGTGAAGATGATCGGGGACGAGGTGATGTTCCTGGTCGAGGATCCTTCGCACGCGGCCGAGATCGCGCTCGGCCTGGCCGAGGCGTCGCGTGACGCCGCCGAGCTCTCCGATGTGCGGGTGGGCATGGCCCTCGGTCCGGTGGTCGAGCGGGAAGGCGACGCCTTCGGGGTCACGGTCAACCTGGCCAGCCGGGCCACGGGCATCGCCTACCCGGGCACCGTGGTGGTGTCGTCCGACCTGCGGGATGCCCTCGAGGGGAACCCGAGCTTCGCCTTCAAGAACATGCGGCCACGGAACTTGAAGAACATGGGCCGGACCTCGCTCTCCGTGCTGCTGCACGCTGACGAGGCGCCGACCACGATCCGGGAGGCGATCGATGAACGCCGCCGGCAGATGCGCGACGTCGTGCGACAGCGGATGGCCGCCCGCGCTGCCGAGACGGCAGAGTAGGCGTCAGGCCCTCAGGGCGTGAGGCAGAGCTCGGAGGCTCGCAGCAGGCGGTGGTGGCCGTCCTCGGTGACGCACCAGTAGGTGTCGAAGCCGTGGTCGAGCAGGTCCGGCGACAGGCGCCCTGCGCACACCGCGCCCATCACGGTGTCCTCGACCAGCAGATCTTCGCCGTCGACGAGCACATGCGTTCCACACAGCCCGGTTGTCGCGTCAGCCACGATGTCGCCCTCCTACCTCCCTCTGCTCATCGGTCGGGGCATCGCGCGGCTGTAGAGGAAGGGGCCATGTGGCCTACACGGAGGCGGTGGCGATCTCCCAGGGCCCGAGCTCGAAGCTCCCCTCGAACGGGCGCTGGGGAGCGCCCCGCAGGTCGAGGAGCCACCCTTGCCGCCCGGCGAGGACGACGGTGGTGGCGCTCGGGCGGGGGTTGAACACCCGCACGTGCAGCGCCCCGGCTTCGCGGATGACGGCGCTCACCTCCGCGCCGCTGACCGACAGCGCCTGCCCGCTCGACGGCTGCCGCGCCGCCGTGCCCCCACCGCGGGTCACCTGCAGCGGCAGGGTGGCGTCGTCGGCAACGGCATAGGGATCGCGTCCGCCGAGGTGCACGGCGAAGCGTGCCTCGACCCGGTGCTGCGACTGGGGGCCCTCCATCGCCGTCATCGGCCCAGCGGGCAGGGGCCGGGTGGCCATCGGGCCCTGGGAGAGCATCCCGGTGCAGCGCAGCAGCGTGACGGCCAGGCTGCCCGCCCGCGTGCCCGCCTCGTCGAGGTCGACCAGCTCGTACTCGAGCAGGCCCTCGTGGGCGACCGTGAGGCCGCCGGCCGTGACGAAGCGGCGCGACGGGTAGGTGGCCAGCCCCATCTCGGTGGGGCCGCCCTCGGCGGTGAGGCCGCGCTCCACGGTGGCGAAGGCGCACTCGGCCACCGACGATGCGGTGGGTGTCGGCAGGGGCAGGTGGACGCGCAGGCGGTGGTCGCGCAGGCCGTGGTTGTCGAGCTCCACGTGCACCCGCACGATGTCGTCGCCGGCGTGCAGCTCGAGGGTGGTGCGCACCTCCACGCGCTGCGAGCCCACCCGCTCGTGGCCCTCGACGTGGGTGGCCAGGTCATAGGTGCGGAGGATCTCGAGGCGCCCGCGCACCGGTCCGGCCTCGATCACGCGCGTCGTCACCGACACCGGCGTGTCGACCAGGGTCTCGGTGAGCGGCGGGCACCAGTTGTAGGTGTCGCCCACGTCCCCGCCGTCCACCAGCGCGCCGAGGCCGCCGTGCCCGTCCACGGCGAAGGTGCCGTCGGCGGGATCGACCTCGACGGTGAGCACGCCGTTGGCCAGGTGGAGCGCGTCGACCGTGACGGGCTCAGCCGGCGCCGACGCCCCGGACCAGGCCTGCCACCCGTAGCCGGCCACGTCCGCCACATGGGCCAGCACGGTGACGGCCGGGTTGTTGGTGACCCGCACACGCACGGCCTCGCCGGCGCGGGCGGTGCGCAGGGCCGTGAGGTCGCGTCGCACGGGTGGCGTGACCAGCGTGCCGGCTGGCTCCCGCTCGACCGTGAGCAGCTCGGTGCCGTCCGCGGCTTCGACGGTGAACGACAGGATGCTCCGCACGTACTCGAGCTCGCTCACCATCACGGTGGCCACCTCGACGGCCATGTCGTCCATCAGCACCCGCTCGGCCGGGCGGGCGGAGACGAGCTGGCACCCCGGCGGCACCTCGGCGCCCGGGAGCCGGATCTCGACGGTGCCGCCACGGGTGCGTGCGGAAGGGTTGACCACCACGGGCACGCGCCCGTCGACGGCGATGGTGGCGCCGAGGGCCTGCAGCGCACGGTCGGCGAGGCCTTGGGCGATCTCGGTGGCCTCGGCGAAGCGGTGCAGCACCGCGTCGCACACCTCGTCG
>DAIQBC010000115.1:0-8351 GCA_036781345.1 Acidimicrobiales bacterium
GCCAGCGCGATGCCGGCCACCGTGGCTTGGTTCGCCCGGTTGCTGGTGACGCTTGGCCCTCAGGCGACGGTGGTCGATGCACCGGCTGGGCTGCGTGAGGCGGGGGCCCGCGCCGCCGACCGCATCCTCGAGCGGTACCGTTGACCGGGCTGTGACCGACATCACCGACCCCGCGGAGCCAGCCGAGCCAGCCGAGCCAGCCCCTGCGCACCTGCGGCGAGCGCAAGCTGACCGCATGCGGTCGGCCGTGGAGTGGGTGGCCGTGATCGTCGGGGCGCTGGTGGTGGCTCTCGTCGTCAAGACGTTCCTCGTCCAGGCCTTCTACATCCCCTCCGCCTCCATGGAGCCCACCCTGCACAAGGGCGACCGGGTGCTGGTCAACAAGCTGAGCTACGACCTGCACGACATCCACCGTGGCGACGTCATCGTGTTCGAGCTGCCGCCCGAGCAGGTGGAGGGAGACGGGATCAAGGATCTCATCAAGCGGGTGATCGGTCTGCCGGGAGACGTGATCGAGACACGCGACGGCGTCGTCTACATCAACGACCAGGCTGTAGACGAGCCCTACCTGGCCGAAGGCACCGTGACGGGGGATCCGCAGGACGGCCAGAACCCATCCATCGAGCGCCTGACGGTGCCCGAGGGACACGTGTACGTGCTGGGCGACAACCGCTCGAACTCCGCTGACAGCCGCTACCCCACGCGCGGCCCGATCCCGATCGACTCGGTCGTCGGCCGCGCCTTTGCGCTGGTCTGGCCCCCAGGAGCCATCGGCTCTCTGTGATCGGCACCCGCCGGGAAGATCAGGGAGCGGCGCGATCGAGCGCCTCCACCATCCGATCGACGTGATCGGAGTACACGGCGTCGATGCCCGCCGCGAGAAGGCCGTCGAGGATGCGGGCGTGCTGAGCATCCCATCCGAAGCAAAGGACGCCGAAGCGGTGGAACAGGGCCGCGAGGCCGCCGTTCCACTCCGAGTGGTGAAGGTTCACGGCGTCGATCCCCGCCGCCGCCAAGGCGGCCGCACGCTGCTCGGGTCCGTCCGACATGCGTCCGACGAAGGTCGAGTCGACGTAGTGGGCCTCCGGGCAGCTCTCGCGCCACGCCGCCACCTGAGTCCACTTGTGGTGGCACAACCAGAGGCGACCGAGGGCACCTCCGCCGGCGGCCCGAGCCACCTCGACGACCCGGTCGAAAGCGGCCGGATCCTTCACGTCGAGGGAGACCTCGAGCTGGGTTCCGACGGCGGCGTAGAGCTCACCGAGGGTGGGGATGTGTGAGGGAAGCTGGGAGCGCGTGCACGCCGAGATCGGTCGCCGGCGCAGCCCGCCCCGCACCACGCCGTCGTGATCGAGCACCGCTTCGCCGTCCTCGGTGACCCAGACGTCGCTCTCCAGGCCGGTGGCGCCGAGGCGGACGGCGAGTGAGAAGGCGTCCAGGGTGTTCTCGGGGGCGTGGGCCCGTGCGCCCCGATGGGCGAAGCCGATCGGGGGTCGGCGCAGCGAGGGCAGCGCAGTAGGCACTTCGGCCCATTGTGCCAGACAGGCTCAAGCGCCATGTTCTTGAGGCCGACATGGAACACGAGAACAGGTCTCGAGCATGGGCTGGGAGGACCGGGCGACATGGCGACGGTGATCAAGGCGAGTTGTCACGACTGCGGGGACGTCGAGCTGGCGGTCCGAGACCTCGAGGTCCGGGTCTGCGGCCAGGACGAGCAGGGCACCTACGTGTTCCGTTGCCCCAACTGCCAGATGTCCGTGGTCAAGCCCGCTGAGCGTCGGATCGTCGACATGCTCGTGGCCTCAGGCGTGCCGCTCATCGAGTGGCGCCTGCCTGCTGAGCTCTTCGAGCCGAGGGACGGGCTGCCGATCACGCACGACGACCTCATCGACTTCCACCGCCTCCTCCAGGAGGACGGCTGGTTCGACGCCGTCGTAGGATGCGGCTGATGTCGTTGCTCTGGGCCGTCCCGCCGGTGGTCATGGTCGCCGGGACCCTGCTGGCGCTCGCGCAGCTACGAGGGATGGCGGCTGCGGCCGTGGACCTGCAGGTGGAGCTGCGACGCTTCAGTGAGGTGCAGGTCGCAGTGGCAGAGGTGCGGTCGGCGTCAGCCGACATCCGGGCCGCGGCCCGGGGCCTCCGGCACGCCTGAGGGCCTGAGGCCCTGAGCGCCCCAAGGCGGCCGGTACACTCGGCCACCATGTTCAACATCGGGGGCGGCGAGCTTCTCGTCATCATGCTCATCGCCCTCATCGTGCTCGGGCCGCAGCGCCTGCCCGACGCCGCGCGGCAGATCGGCAAGACCATGGGTGACCTGCGCCGGATCTCCACCGGGTTCCAGAACGAGATGAAGAGCGCTCTCGATGTGGTCGACGACCCCACACGGGTGGCGGCCCGCCGAAACGTGCTCGCCAAGGAGGGGCCGCCGGCCCCCGGCTCCGTCGTCGGCGACCGTCTGACACCCGCCGCGGACGCCATCGCTGTCGTGGGCACGCCGCCGGCCCCGTCGAAATCCGCACGCTCCAACGCGGCCAAGAGGAAGGCCGTGCCAGCGAAGGCAGGCGCGACCAAGAGCACCACGGCGAAGAAGGCGGCCGCGACCAAGCGCACCACGGCCCAGAAGACGGCCACGAGCAGGGCCACGCCTGCCAAGAAGGCAGCCACCGGATCCACAAGAGCCGGCACGACAGCGAAGAAGGCGGCGAGCCCCGCCGGCACGAAGGCGACCCGGCGCCGTACGGCCACCTGATGGGCGCCGAGGTGCTTCCGGTCGACGACGCGCGCATGCCGCTGATGGAGCATCTCACCGAGCTCCGCGACCGGCTCATCAAGATCGTCGTCGCCGTGGTGGTGGGCATGCTGATCGCCTTCGCGCTCTACGACCAGATCTTCAACTTCCTCCTCGAGCCCTACCTCAAGGAGTGCTCCAACTCCGTCTCGGACTGCAAGCTCCTCGCCCTCGATCCGCTCGAGGGCTTCGGGGTCCGCATGAAGCTGGCGGCCTACGGCGGGATCTTCCTGGCCATGCCCGTGATCCTCTGGCAGCTCTGGCGCTTCATCACACCGGGGCTCTACGACCACGAGAAGAAGTACGCCATCCCGTTCATGGTCAGCGCGCTGACGCTGTTCGTGATGGGCGCAGGCATCGCCTACTACACCCTCCCGCAGGCGCTGAACTTCCTGCAGCAGATCGGTGGCGACAACATCGTGACGGCCTACGCGCCGAGCAAGTACTTCACGCTCATCAGCTACATGATGCTGGCCTTCGGTGTCGGCTTCGAGTTCCCGATCGTGCTCGTCTTCGCCCAGATCATTGGGGTCATCTCGCCAGCCAACCTTCGCAAGGTGCGGCGGTACGCCATCGTCGGGATCTGCATCTTGGTCGCTGTCATCACTCCCTCGGGTGACCCCTTCAGCATGATGGCGCTGTCCCTCCCGATGGTGATCTTCTACGAGGTGTCCATCGTGATCGGGCGCCTGATCGAACGGCGCAAGAGAGCCGACGCCCGGGCATGATGCCTGGGTGCTGACCGGGTACGACTTCCCCCTCGACCCCTTCCAGGTCCGCGCCATACGTGCCCTCGACGAGGGCCGGTCTGTGCTGGTTGCGGCTCCCACGGGGTCGGGAAAGACGGTGATCGCCGAGCACGCCGTGGCCATGGCGCTGGCGGGCGGTGGGAAGGCCTTCTACACGGCGCCGATCAAGGCCCTCTCCAACCAGAAGTACACCGACCTCGTCCGCCGCCACGGCCGGGAGGCGGTGGGCTTGCTCACCGGTGACAACAGCATCAACGGGGATGCTCGCGCCGTCGTGATGACCACCGAGGTCCTGCGGAACATGCTCTACGCCGGCTCCCCGGCACTCGTCGGGCTCCGGTCCGTCGTGCTCGATGAGGTCCACTTCCTGCAGGATCCCTACCGAGGACCCGTGTGGGAGGAGGTGATGATCCACCTCTCACCCGACGTACGCCTCGTGTGCCTCTCGGCCACGGTCTCCAACGCCGAGGAGCTGGCGGCGTGGATCTCAACGGTGCGGGGACCGACGGAGGCCATCATCGAAGAGCGGCGGCCGGTCGAGCTCCAGAACCTGTACTGCGTAGGCGACAAGAGCACCCAAGATCTGCATCTGCTCCCGACCCTGGTGGACGGTCGCCCCAACCCCGAAGCCGAGCGTCTCGACGACGAGACGTTGCACGTGCGAGGAGGTGCGTCTCGCGGCCGGCCGCGCCGCCGCTTCTTCACCCCGCGCCGCATCGAGGTCATCGAGCGGCTGCAGGACGAATCGATGCTGCCGGCCATCACCTTCATCTTCAGTCGCAACGCGTGCGACGAGGCCCGCGACGCCTGCCTCGACGCGGGCCTGCGCCTCACGACCCCTGAGGAGCGGGTCCGAATCCGTGCCATCGTCGATGAGCGGACGGCCTCGTTGGCCGATGCCGACCTCGATGTGCTCGGGTTCGACCGGTTCCTGGCCGGCCTCGAGATGGGGGTGGCGGCACACCACGCAGGCATGGTGCCCCCCTTCAAGGAGGCCGTGGAAGCGTGCTTCATCGAGGGCCTCACGAAGGCGGTCTTCGCGACGGAGACCCTGGCCCTGGGGGTGAACATGCCGGCCCGCTCTGTGGTGATCGAGCGCCTGACGAAGTTCACCGGCGAACGACGGGAGCTGCTCACCCCGGGCGAGTACACCCAGCTGACCGGGCGGGCCGGACGGCGGGGGATCGATGAGATCGGCTACGCCATCGTGCTCTGGTCGCCGTTCGTGCCCTTCGAGCAGGTGGCGTCGCTCGCATCGAGTCGCACGTACGCGCTGCGGTCCGCCTTCCGACCGACCTACAACATGGCCGCCAACCTCGTCCGGCGCTACGAGCCGGAGCAGGCCCACCATCTGCTCAACCTGTCCTTTGCCCAGTACCAGGCCGACAAGGCGGTGGTGCGGCTCGAGGCGCGGATCGAGCAGCAGCAGACCCGACTGACCCGCCTGCGGGACGAGGCTCGCTGCCAGCTCGGCGACGTCGAGGAGTACCGGCGGCTGCGGGCGACGACGGACGACGCACGGCGGGCCAGCCGAACCAGCGGCGGTGGGGGAGTGACCGACCGAACCCGCGACGCGCTCACGCGGTTGACGCCGGGCGACGTGCTCGTCATCGACGGGTGCCGCGTCGCGGTGCTCAGCGTGGCCATCCGGAAGGGCGCGCCCCGTCTGCACGTGGTCGACGAGCGCAGCAAGCCCCGCACCTTCGGGGCCGACGAGCTCCATGAGGCCCCCCGGGCGGTCGGCACCGTCGAGCTCCCCGTGCCGTACAACCCGCGCAACCGGGCGTTCCAGCACCAGGTGGGCGAGGCGCTCCGGCGGGCGCGGATCGACCACTCGGGGCGGGGCGACGACGCACCCACAGTGCCCGTCGCCAGGCCCGCCGAGCCGGCAGTGGTGGCCGCCGAGCCCCACCCCGTCGCTGATTGCCCCGATCGTGAGGCCCATGTCCGCAGCGCGGTGCAGGCCGAGCGGGTGGCCCGGGAGCTTGACGACCTCCACCGCCAGGTGCGAGGGCGAACGGAGTCACTGGCCCGACGCTTCGACCGGGTGCTGCGCCTGCTCGAGGCCTGGGGCTACCTCGACGGGTGGGCCCTCACCGAGTCCGGCCAGGTGCTGGCCCGCACGTACCACGAGTCCGACCTGCTGGTGGCCGAGGCCATGACCACCGGGCTTCTCGACGATCTCGATGCGCCGTCGCTCGCAGCCCTGGTGTCCTGCTTCACCTACGAGCACCGGGGGAAGGATCGCCCGCCCGAGGCGCGCTTTCCGTCTTCGACGGTGCGGGTGCGCTTCGCCGAGCTCCGGGGCCTGTCCGAGGAGCTGATGTCCGACGAGGAGGCCGCAGGGCTACCGATCACCCGTCCACCCGACGCGGGGTTCGTGCACCTGGCCCACGCTTGGGCCGCCGGTGACGGGCTGGCCGCCGTGCTGGAAGACGAGGCGCTGTCCGGCGGCGACTTCGTGCGCAACGTCAAGCAGCTGATCGATCTCCTGCGTGGGATCGGGGATGTGGCCCCGGCCCCAGCCACCGCGGCGCGAGCCCGACAGGCCGCGGACGCACTGCACCGTGGCGTGGTCACGGCCTCCTCCGCCCTGGACGTGGCAGACGGTGAGCCGGATGACGATCCGTAAGGGTGAGGCGTGGGGCGAGACCGGCCCGCTGCCACCCGACGCGGTGGTGGTGGGGTCCGACGCCGAGGCTCGGGCCGTGGTCACCGCCGCCCGCCGGGCCGGCCATCCCATCCCGCCGCTCGGGTTGTTGGGAGGAGACCTGTGTCGCACGTTGGGCGGAACCGGAGACGAGGCCCACCTGCGCTCGGGGGCGGCCGCCGTGCTCCCCGTGGACCTCGGCGCGGTGCTGGTCGACGGCCGGCTCCACTGGTTCGTGGCGCACCTGATCGTGCGGCGCCGATGGTGGCGCGGGCGGGTGATCGCGGCCATGAACGCCCAGTTCCTCGGTCCGTGGGACGTGGCGCCGCGCGGGCACCCCAACGACGGTCGGATCGAGATCCTCGACGGCGACCTACCCCTTGGTGAGCGACTCCAGGTGCGGTCGCGCCTCGCGACCGGCACGCACCTCCCGCACCCCGGGATCACCGAGCGGCACGTAACCGCCATCCAGCTCGACCTCCCCGCGCCCACACCGGTCTTCCTCGACGGCGACGACATCGGAGCGGCCCGATCGCTCTCGATCCGGGTCGAGCCCGACGCGCTCGTGTGCATCGTCTGACGGATCGCCGGGGCGCTGCCCACCACTAGGGTGCGCGGGTGGACCTGGCCCGCCTGAAGGAGCGCCTCAGAGCCGAGGTGGAGGCCAGGGCCGAGGTGCTGGTCGCCGCCTCGCATCAGATCCACGAGCACCCCGAGACCAACTACCAGGAGCACTTCGCCCATGAGCTCCTCACCGACCTCGTGGAGGCGGACGGCCTGCCGGTCGAGCGAGGAGCCTTCGGGCTCGACACCGCCTTCGCGGCCCGGGCCGGGGACCGGGGCCCAACGGTCGCCGTGCTGTGCGAGTACGACGCCCTGCCGGGCATCGGCCACGCGTGTGGGCACAACATCATCGCCACCGCCGGGCTCGGCGCTGGACTGGCGGCGGCCGCGCTCGCCCGCGAGGCGGGGGGCCGGGTGGTGCTCTTGGGCACACCGGCCGAAGAGGGCGGCGGCGGCAAGATCCTCATGGCGCGCCAGGGCGCCTTCGACGGGGTTGACGCCGCGATGATGGTGCATCCAGCGGGCGACGACCTGGCCCGGATGGACGCGATCGCCGTCCAGGAGCTCACGGTGAGCTACGACGGTGAGGCCGCCCACGCGGCGGCCTTCCCGGAGCGGGGCCGCAACGCACTGGACGCTGCCGTCCTCGGCTATCTCAACGTCGCCGCCCTGCGCCAGCACATCCTGCCCGACGAACGGGTCCACGGGGTCTTCCTCGAGGCGGGGGAGAAGCCGAACATCGTGCCGGCCCGCACCGTCACCGAGTGGATGGTGCGGTCACGGAGCATCGCCACCCTCGTTCCCCTCAAGGAGCGCGTGGCGGCCTGCCTCGAGGCCGGGGCGGCCGCCACCGGATGCGCGGCGACGCTGTCCTGGAAGCCGGTCGTCTACGCCGACATGCTCGACAACGAGGCCATGGTGGCTCTGTACGTGGCCAACGCTGCCGCGGCGGTCGGGCGACACGTCGCAGAGCCCCACGCCGGAGCCGCGGTGGTGGGCAGCACGGACATGGGGAACGTGAGCTACCTCGTGCCCTCGATCCACCCGATGATCGCGGCCGCGCCCAGTGGTGTCCCCATCCACACGCCCGAGTTCGCTCAGCACGCCCGCTCGGCGAGCGGCGACCGAGCGGTGATCGACGGGGCGGTCGCCATGGCCTGGACGGTGGCTGACCTCTGGCTGGGTGACGGCGTACTGGAGTCGGTGCGCAACGAGTTCGCGGCCACCATCGCAAGGGTGGGCCCGGAAGCTCGGCAGTCCGCCACCCAGCCACCCCCCGGGGCCTAA
This sequence comes from Acidimicrobiales bacterium, assembly GCA_036781345.1. GTDB lineage: Bacteria > Actinomycetota > Acidimicrobiia > Acidimicrobiales > VFJN01 > VFJN01. The sequence goes on from DAIQBC010000115.1 coordinate 8,039, forward strand.
CCTGCGGATCCCGTCCCCCGGAAAGCACCCCGATGACCGTCTACATCGCCGAGGAGTTCACGGCCGACGAGGCCGACGTCCTGCGTCGGTACTTCACGAACCTCGACGGGCCCGTCTTCGCGCTGGTCAACCTGCCCGAGGTGGTCAAAGGGGCGCTCTTCGCCCGCTACTCGCGAAGCTCCAAGAGCCTCCGCCGGCTGTTCCTCGACGAGTTCGTCGGGGACCTCGACATCTCCGGCGACGCCACGATCGACGCCACCGTGGGGCTCCGGCGGGCCGAGGAGCTCTACGACCGGGTGTTCTTCGAGTACGG
>DAIQBC010000116.1:0-8264 GCA_036781345.1 Acidimicrobiales bacterium
GCCGAGCTCACCCATCGGGCGGAGGTCGTGACCGGCCAGCGCATCGCCGCCGCGGCGTGGAGCGGCACGTTCCATGCCATGGCCAACCGGTTCCTGCGGCGCTACGGACGCGCGATCGGCCTCGACCCCTCCTTCACGGTGCTCGACCAGGCCGACGCGTGTGATCTCCTGGCCCTGCTGCGCGACGAGCAGCGCACCCCGGAAGCGGAGGGCCGCCGGCACACGAGCAAGGACGCACTGGCGGCCATCTGGAGCCGGTGCGTCAACACCCGGCGTCCGCTGGCGGAGGTGCTGGAGCGCTGGTACCCGTGGTGCCGGGACGACGTCGGCGAGCTGCGGGGCATCTATGCGGCCTATGTGGTGCGCAAGCAGCACGACCACGTCCTCGACTACGACGACCTGCTCCTGCAGTGGTGGGCCCTGCTGCGCACGCCGGCAGTGGCCATGCTCATCGGTGAGCAGGTTCGCCACGTCCTGATCGACGAGGTGCAGGACACCAACGCCCTCCAAGGTGACCTGTTGGCCGAGCTGGCCAGATTGGGCGCCACGCTCACGGCGGTGGGTGACGATGCCCAGGCGATCTACGGCTTCCGCGCCGCCACCGTTCGGAACATCCTCGACTTCCCAACTCGCTTCGACGCCGACGTGGTGACCCTTACGCGCAACCACCGTTCGACTCCCGAGGTGCTGGCGGTGGCCAACGCTGTGATGGCCGCCGCCGTCGAGCGCCACCCTAAGGACCTGCGCGCGCAGCGCGGCTCCGGGGCCCGCCCCCGACTCGTCACCGCCCATGACGAGCACGCACAGGCCGTGGCCGTGTGTGACGCAGTGCTCGAGCGCAAGGAGGCCGGAGTGCCACTGCGCCAGCAGGCGGTGCTGTTCCGCACCACCCACCACAGTCAGGTGCTCCAGGTGGAGCTGACGCTGCGGGACATCCCCTTCGTGCTCTACGGCGGGCTGCGGTTCCTGGAGGCCGCCCACGTGAAGGACCTCGTCTGCGCCCTGCGGCTGGTGGAGAACCCGGCCGACGACCTGGCCTGGTTCCGCGTGCTCCAGCTCATCGACGGCGTCGGGCCGGCCAGCGCCCGCCGCCTCACCGCCGCGCTCCGCACAGAGCAGGCCGTGGACCAGGCGGGTGTAGACGCCCTTCTCACCGCCTTGTGCGCCGCCCGCTCCCCCTCGCTGCGAGCCCACCCCGGCGCGCAGGTGGCCGAAGTCCGGCGCTGGCTCGACAGCAAGGTGGAGCGCCGCCACCGCAACGTCGAGGCGCGCCGAGCCGACCTCGACCGACTCGAGCAGGCCGCGGGGTCGGCCCCCAGCCTGGAGCGGTTCCTCACGGAGCTCACGCTCGACCCGCCGTCGTCCACGGGCGAGCTGGCCGGGCCGCCGCACCTCGACGACGACTTCCTGACGCTGTCCACGGTCCACTCAGCCAAGGGTGCGGAATGGGACGTGGTGCACCTGATCCACCTGGCTGACGGCTGCTTCCCGTCCGACCTCGCCACAGGACAGCCCGAGGAGGTGGAGGAGGAGCGGAGGCTGCTCCACGTGGCCATGACCCGAGCCCGCGACGACCTCTGGCTCCACGTCCCCCTGCGCTACCACCACCACCGGCAGAACAGCCGCGGACGCGACGCCCACGGCTACGCCCAGCGGTCGCGCTTCTTGTCCTCGGCCGTCACCGACCTCTGCGAGGACCTCGTGGCCCAGGCCCCGGCTCCCGCCGACGTCGTCCTCGACACCGCTGTCGCTCCCGCGCTGGCTGAGGTGCGCGACTTCCTCGCCGGCCTCCTTGAGGGCCCGCCCGTCGTGCGACGGGCGGGCCGATCCACGTAGCGTCGACCAGGTGAACGACCGCGGCCCCCGACGCGACCCACGCCAGGTCCACGTGCCCGCACCCGAGCCGGAGACCCGCAGCGCCGCCGCACCCGGGGCCTCGGTGTTCGCTCCCTCACGCGTCCCCGCCGCCGGTCCCCCGCGGTCCACCCCCGGCGACGCGAAGCGAGCCCCCGTCCCGGCCCCAGCCGGGAAGCGCACGCGCCGGCGGACGCGCCGGCCCAAAGTGCGTCGCCTGGTGCTGATCACCTCGCTGCTCCTTCCGCTCCTACTGCTCCTCGGTGCTCTTGCCGGCTTCCTCTACGCCCGGTCGGTGTACGACCGCGTCGAGAAGATCCCCCTGGCCGACGTGCTCAGCTCCAGCGGGAGGGGCACGAACTACCTGATCGTGGGCTCCGACAGCCGTGACCTGGAGGACATCGTCGACGCCGGGCTCGACCCCGCCGCCTTCGAGGACGGAGGAGGGCAGCGCTCCGACACCATGCTCCTCCTCCGCTTTGCGGAGGGCGGCGCCAGGATGATGTCGATCCCGCGCGACCTGTACCTCCCGATCGCCGAGACCGACGGCTCGAACAAGATCAACGCCGCCTACAACGGCGGCCCCAAGCGCCTCATCCTCACCATCCAGCAGTCGCTCGGTGTGCCGATCGACCACTACCTGGAGGTGGACTTCGTGACCTTCGCGAAGCTGGTCGACTCGCTCGGCGGCATCACGATCGACTTCCCCCATCCCGCGTTCGACACCAACTCCGGGCTCGCGGTGCAGCAAGCCGGCCCTAACCACCTCGACGGCCCGCAGGCGCTGGCGTTCGTGCGCTCACGCCACTACGTGGAGGTGATCGACGGGGACGAGCAGCCTGACCCCAGCGCCGACCTCGGGCGGGTGCAGCGCCAGCAGCAGTTCCTGAAGGCCGTGTTCGGCAAGCTCGGCCACTCGAAGAACCCCTTCGCGCTGGCCAGAGCGGCCAACGCCACCACCGGCGGGCTGCGCGTTGACGACACCCTCGGGCTCACCGACGCCATGAACCTCGCATGGCGTCTGCGGTCGCTCGACCCGGCGCCGGTGGAGCTGCCGGTGACGTTCGGCCGCAACGCCGCCGGCTCCGTCTTGTTCCTCGTCCAGCCGGGCGCGGAAGCTGCGTTGGCCCAGTTCCGCTGACCACGGGCCCCACCGCCGCGACCCTACGGTCAGGCCGGGTAGGCCGTCAGCTCCGTGGCCTTGACGCTGGCCCACACCCCGGACCCCAGGCTCGCCCCGATGGCGGCCAGCCCGGCGACCGTGACCTCGGCCACCAGCGGGATCGGCCCGTCGAGCCGCACCCGCAGCCGGTCCCCGAACCCCTCCACGCCGACCACCGTGGCCTCCCACACGTTGCGGGGGCTGCCCCTGGGTCGGTCAGCGTGCAGCGCGACCGATGACGGCCGGACCGCCACCAGCACCGGCCCGTCACCAGGAGCGTCGGCGGCGATGAGGCAGCCGCCGCCGCGCAGCTCGAGAGTGGTGCCGCAGGCGGTGGCCAGGATGAGGTTCGTGCCGACCAGCTCCGCGCTCCACGCGCTGCGTGGTCGCGCGACCAGATCGGTCAGCAGGCCGGCGGCGGTGATGGTCCCCGCCTCCAGGACCACGACCCGATCGGCGAGCACCGCTGCGTCGAGCGGGTCGTGGGTCACCAGCACGCATGGGCCGGCGTGGGCGCGCAGATGGTCCCGCAGCTCTCGCCGCACCGCACCCCGGACATCAGTGTCGAGGGCCGACAGCGGCTCGTCGAGCAGCAGCAACCTCGGGGCCGGGGCGAGGGCACGGGCCAGCGCCACCCGCTGGGCCTCGCCTCCGGAGAGCCCCTGCACGGGATCCGCGGCCCGGTCGACCAGACCGAACCGGTCGAGCCAGGCGTGCGCGGCGGTGCGGGCCCGGTCCTTGCCCACCCCGGCGGCGCGCAACCCGAAAGCCACGTTGTCTGCCACGTCGAGGTGCGGGAAGAGCAGGAGGTCTTGGAACAGCATCCCAACCGACCGGTCCTCGGCCGGCACGCCTCCGCCGCCGGCGGCGTCGAGGATGCGACCGTCGAGCCGCAGCTCGCCGGCGTCGAGTCGGAGAAGGCCGCTCACCAGCCGCAAGAGGCTGGTCTTGCCGGCGCCGTTGGGTCCGAGCACCGCGAGCGTTTCGCCAGGGGCGACCGTGATCTCCAGGTCGAGCACCAAAGCGCCGGCGTGAGCTCGCCCGGCCAGCTCGAGACCGCTCATGCGGCGCCGAGCCAGCGGTTCCGCAGACCGGCCAGCACCGCGACGGAGACGGTGAGCAGCACGAGGCTGAGGAGGATCGCGGCCCGCACATCCGAGTCCAGCGCGTCGCTGATGGCCAGCGGCATCGTCTGTGTGCGCCCGGCGAAGCTCCCGGCGAAGGTGACGGTGGCACCGAACTCGCCCAGCGCCCGGGCCCAGGAGAGGGCGGCCCCGGCCCCCAGCGCACTGCGGATGGCCGGCAGGGTGACCTGTCGGAGCACGAACCCTGGTCGTGCGCCCAACGTGCGCGCCGCATCCTCGAACCGCCGGTCGGCCCCGCGCAGCGCGGCCTCGACCGTGACCACGAAGAACGGGAGGCTCACGAAGGTGGCGGCGAGCACGGCCGCGGCCGTGGTGTAGGCGAGCTGGATGTCGAACCATCGATCGAGCCACTGCCCCACCAGACCCCGCCGGCCGAAGGCGACCAGCAGCGCCACGCCTCCGACCACAGGCGGCAGCACCATCGGCAGTGTCACCAGGGCGCGCACCACGGACCGACCCGGGAAGTCCACCCGAGCGAGGAGCCAGGCGATCGGGAAGCCGAGCGCCATGGACAAGAGGACGGCCCACAGGGAGACCACCAGCGACAGGCGCAGCGCCGTCCGGTTGGCCCCGTCCCCGAGCACGTCGAGCACCGCAGACCAGGGCGCACGGGCCACGAGGGCCACCATGGGGATCGCCACCAGCACGAGCAGGGCGAGGCCACCCACACCCGCGAGCGCCACAGGGACCAGCCGCGGCCGCCGGCTCACGGCGGACCGAACCCGCGTCCTGCAAAGATCCCTTGCGCGTCCTCGCCGAGGAGGAAGGCCACGAAGGCCGCTGCGGCATCCGGTTGGAGGGCATCAGCAAGCACCACCGCAGGGTAGGAGACCAGTACCTGCTCCCGATCACCGAGCTCGACACCCTCCACCTCGGTGGCTCCCCGCACGTCGGTCGCGTACACGATGCCGGCATCGGCTTCGCCCAGCCGCACACGCGTCAGCACGCCCGCCACGCTCGCCTCCCCACCCGCCGCCGGCACTGAGAGTCCCGCCCGCTCGAAGGCCCTCCGGGTGTACGAGCCGCACGGGACCCCATCGGCGCACAGCGACAGCACCAGGTTCGGCGCGATGAGATCACTCAACCCAGTGATGCCTCTCGGGTTGCCCGTTGCCACCACGATCTCAAGCCGATTGGTCGCGAAGACCGTGCCCGGCCCGACGGCCAGGCCGGCCGCCACCACTGTCTGGAGGCTCGCCGAGTCGGCCGCCGCGAAGACGTCTCCCGGCGCCCCACCGACGATGGCGGCAGCCACGCGCGAGGAGCCGTCGGTGCTCACCTGTACGTCGAGTCCGTTGTTCTGGGCCTCGAAGGCCTCCGCCACCTCTCCGAACGCGTCCCGCAGGGAGGCGGCTGCGAGCACGACCAGCGTGCCCTCGAGGTCGCCACCTCTCGAGCTCGGCGAGGCCTCCGGACCGCCGCACGCCGAGATCGCGAGCGCCGCTGACGCAACGGCCACGACCAGCTGGCGACGTCGGTGCATGCGATCAGCCGTCACGCAGGGGTGAGGTGCACCCGTCGGGCGTCAAGGTCGGCAGCGGCGATTCGCACCCGCACCACCTCGCCGAGGGGTAGCGCATGTCCGTCCACCACCGCCTGCACCGCCGGCTCGGCGATGACCACCGTCGAGCGCTCCGCATCGGCTGCCACCACCGTGGCGTCCACCACCTCGCCCACCCGCGGCGCCAGCAGGAGCACCTCCACGAGATCGACGACAGCCCTCGCCACGCTCCCCTCACGAGCCGAGGCCTGCGCCATGGCCTTCGGCAGCTCGTGGAGCACCCCGACGATCTGGTCAGCCGGCGGACGGTCGGTGACGAGAGCCAGGCAGGTCTCGACCGCGAAGCGGTCCGCCAGCCGCCGCAGCGGGGCGGTCACATGTGCGTAGGGCGCCGCCACAGCCGCGTGCTCGACGAGGGAACCCCGGGGGGCCGGAATGCCGGGCAAGAGCGCGAGGTAGCCCGCGCCGCGGAGGCCGCGGGAGGCGAGAACCAGCAGAGCGGCCTCTGCGGGCACGTCGCTGTCGAGGCCGCGGACCTCGCTGGCGTAATCGGTGCCGTCGGGCCAGGTCACGCCCAGGGCGCCAGCCGTTCGACGGACCGTCTGCACGACGTCGACCGGCGGCGGCGGCATGGTGCGCAGGAGCCCGACGCCAGCCCCGAGCATGATCTGCGCCGCCTGCATGCCCGTCAGGAGGGAGATCTGAGCGTTCCACCCCATGGCCGGGACCACCGTCTCGAGCTCCAGACGGTACGTACCGTCCTCGCGCACCACGCGCTGGGTGGGGAGGTCGAGGCTGACGCCACCCCGGTCGGCCTCGACCTCCTGTCGCAGCGGTCCCACCTCGGCCAGGAGCGCCTGGGTGCCAGAGGCGCGACCGCCGTCCACTGCTCGTTGCACCTCGTCGTAGGTGCGTTGGGCACGGCTGCGCACGACCGCCCGCTCGACGCGGGTGGTTCCGGCCACGCCGTCGCGGTCGAGGTCGATCGTCCAGAGCACCGCGGGCCGATCCTCATCGGGCAGCAGGCTGGCCGCTCCCTCCCCCAGCACTGCCGGGTGGAGCGGGTCACGGGCATCGGGAAGGTAGTAGGTGACCCCGCGCCGCCACACCTCGCGATCGAGGGCCGAGCTCTGCGCTACGAAGGCACCCACGTCTGCTATGGCGTACCGCAACCGGTAGCCACCTCCCGTCCGGCGTTCCAGGTGCAGAGCCTGGTCGAGGTCGCGGCTGCCGGGAGGGTCGATCGTGACGAACGCGAATGCCCGAGCATCGACGCGGTCGCGCCCGATGGCGGCGTCCAGCCCGGCGAGCACGTGGCGTGCGGCCGCGTCGGCATCGGCCATCGCCTCCGGGCCATGGGGCCCCGGAAGGCCCAGCTCTTCGCGGATGCGCTGGAGGCCTTGCCGCACGACGGGGGCGTCGTCATCGAGGACGACCGGGGGGACCGGCACGGCTCGGGACCCTACCTTCGCGCCATGGCCCCTCCAGCACCACCCCCGTACGCTGCGCGGATGGTCGCCATCCCTGACAGTGCCCGGTCGCTTCTTGAGGGTCCTCACCTCGCCCACCTCGTCACCGTCAACCCTGACGGCTCGCCTCAGGTCAGCTGCGTCTGGGTGGGTCTCGACGGCAACGAGGTCGTATTCGCCTCCCTTGGGCCCTGGCGCAAGGTGCGCAACCTCGAGCGCGACCCGCGAGTCGCGCTGTCGATCGAGTCGCCCACGGTCAACAGCATGGGGATGCGCGAGCACCTCGTCCTGCAGGGCACCGCAGCAGTGGAGTCGGGTGGCGCGCCCGAGCTGTTGCAGCGCTTGGCCCACGTCTACATCGGGCCGCAGGCGAAGTTCCCCCCGATGGACGATCCGCCGCCCGGCTCCGTGATGCGGATCACGGTCGACCGCGTCGGTGGCGTCGGACCGTGGTCGGGCTGATCAGGCCGACGCGGTGACGTCGAGCACGCGCTCCACGAAGTCGGCCACACCGACGCCGAGCTTGTCACGCCGGATCACCTGCCCGCCGAGCACCTCCGCCCCCCTGGTGGCCACCGCGTCGGACAGCTTCTGGAGCGAGTGTCCGGGGTCGAGGGCGTAGGTGAGGTAGACGACCGCCCGCTTGCCCGCTAGCGCCGGCATGCTCCTGATCCGGCCGACACGGCCCGGCCGCTGTCCCACCAGGAAGAGGCCATCCACCCAGCTGCCCACGATCACGAGATCGGCGTCGGAAAGCGCTTGGTAGTCGATCTGGGTGATCGGAAAGGCCTGGGTGGGGAGGCCCTCGTCGGTGAGGCCCGCGGCGATGGCCTCGCCGGCCTTGGCGGTGTTGCCGGTGAGGCTCTCGTAGATGACGACGGCGCGCACGCTGCTAGTTCTAGTCGCGACTAGCGAGCGGCCTGCTTGATGCGGGCCATCACGTCGTCGGTGAGCTTGGGCATGACGTCGAGGGCGCCCATGTTCTCGTGCACCTGCTCGACGCGGCTGGCCCCCGTGATCACCGTTGACACACGGGGGTTCTTCGCGCACCACGCCAGGGAGAGCTGGGAGAGGGTGCAGTCGAGCTCCTCGGCGATGCCGGCCAGAGCCTTCACCTTCGCGTTGCGTCCCTC
>DAIQBC010000117.1:0-1553 GCA_036781345.1 Acidimicrobiales bacterium
AGGGTGTCGAAGAAGGCGTCGTGCGCCAGCGGCAGGCCGGCGGCGCGCAGCCCGGCTGCGAGGCGAGCGGTGCGGCCGTGCACCTGTTCGGCGATGTGCCGTAGGCCCTCGGGGCCGTGGTACACGGCGTACATCGAGGCGATCACCGCCAGGAGCACCTGCGCCGTGCAGATGTTCGAGGTCGCCTTCTCACGGCGGATGTGCTGCTCGCGGGTCTGGAGCGCGAGCCGGTGCGCGGGGCGCCCGGCGGCGTCGACCGACACGCCCACCAGGCGGCCCGGCATCGAGCGGCGCAGGCCGTCCCGGGTGGCGAGGAACCCGGCGTGGGGGCCGCCGTAGCCCAGGGGTACGCCGAAGCGCTGCGACGAGCCGACGCACACGTCGGCCCCGAACTCGCCCGGGGGGGTGAGCAGCGTACAGGCGAGCAGGTCGGTGGCCACGGCCACGAGGCCGCCGGCCTCGTGCACGGCGGCGATGGCGGGGGAGATGTCGCGCAGCACCCCGCTGGTGCCGGGGTGCTGCAGGAGCGCACCGAACACCGCGGCCGGGTCGAGCGCGGCGAGGGGGGCCACCACCAGCTCGATGCCGATCGGCTCCGCCCGGGCCGCCACCACGGCGATCGTCTGGGGGTGCGTCTCGGCGTCGACGAAGAACGTCGCCCCGGCGTGCTTGGTGGTGCGGCGGATGAGGGTCATGGCCTCAGCCGCCGCGGTGGACTCGTCGAGCATCGACGCGTTGGCGATGTCCATGCCGGTGAGGTCCGTGACCATGGTCTGGAAGTTGAGGAGGGCCTCGAGGCGGCCCTGGCTGATCTCGGGCTGGTAGGGCGTGTAGGCGGTGTACCAGGCCGGGCTCTCCAGCACGTTGCGCAGGATCACGCCCGGGGTGTGCGTGCCGGAGTAGCCGGTGCCGATGAGCGAGGTAACGACCCGGTTGCGATCGGCCAACGCTCGCAGGGCCGCGAGCACCTCGGGCTCGGAGGCCGCCGGTGGCAGCGAGAGCGGTTGGTCGGTGCGGATGGTCTTGGGCACTGCCTGGTCGATCAGCTCGTCGAGCGTGGCCACGCCGAGCACGCCGAGCATGCGCTCCACGTCCTCCGGTCGGGGGCCCAGGTGGCGGTCGGCGAAGGTGGTGGCAGGCAGGCTCACAGGAGGCTCCGGGGGCGCAGGATCAGGGTGTCATTGACCCCCGCTGTCGCCCGGGGGCTCCAGCGTCGCCTCCCCCGTGTGGTCCTTGGGCCTGAGAGGTTCCGGGGCGGTTGCACCTTCGGCGCCCGATCACCGGCCCCCGAGGAGGACAGCACCGGGACTCTCCCACACGGGTTCGTCAGCCCCCGCAGGGTAGCAAGGCCCCCGGGACCCGGTGTCATCCGGCCCGGATCCGGTGGAGCCCGTCAGGGGTGAGGACGACGAGCTCACCGTCGTCGAGCTCACCGAAGCTCACGACGTTCCCGACCTCCCCGGCGAGACGCACCGGCGGTCTCGATGGGTCGTCGGCGGGCACGCCCCGGATGTCACCGGCGCAGTAGTCGCCGAACAGGTACCAGCCGTACA
>DAIQBC010000117.1:1653-8242 GCA_036781345.1 Acidimicrobiales bacterium
CACCCGGAGCATCTTCCCCAGCAGGGATCCATCGTCCTGGGCGACCTCCCCGACGTCGCCGGCCCCGCCACCGTCGCCGGTGCCGATCCACAGCGCACCGTCCGGCCCGAAGACCAGGTTCCCGCCGTTGTGGTTCTCGAAGGGCTGGCCGATCTCGAGGTGCAAGACGCCCTCGCCCGCAACGGGGAGGCCGCCAGCGTCGAGCGACCACGATCGGATCTCGGTGTCACCGCGACGGTCGGTGTAGTCGAGGTAGACGCGCGCCTGGGCGGGATCGATGGCGAGGCCGAGCAGCCCCCGCTCGCCGCCGGTGCTGATCCGGTCGCTGATGTCGAGCACCACCTCGGTGGCGCCCGTGGCCAGATCGACCGCATGCACCCGGCCGTCGAGCGTGGTGACCAAGACCGGCCCAGGCCCGGGTGCATCGGCGACGGCCGAGGCGCCTTCCAGCGCCACGGGCGAGCCGACCGACAGCCTCGGCGCGTCACCTGTGGGCTCGTCCGCCGTCCTCGGGTGGGGGAGGGGCCGGTCGTCCCCCGTCGGAGCCGGATCCGAGGTGCGATCGGCGGCGGACGAGTAGGCGGGGCCGGGGACGGCCAGCTTGGCCACGAACCACAGGTCGTCCCGTCTCACCCACGCGGTGGCCACAAGGGCCACGACGAGACCGCCGGCGGCGAGGCGCCCACGACGGGAGCGCGGGAGCACGTGCACGGACGCATCTTCGTCGTCCGACCTCACTCCGGATGGCATCCGCGCGAAGTCCGGCCGGGCGCGTTGCTAGTATCGTCACGTGACGGAATCACCTGCGCTGCGACGGTGCCGGTGGTGCGGCCGCTCGATCGAGGTGAGGCCCGGTCCTGGCCGCCCGCGGGCGTTCTGCCGCCAGTCGTGCCGACAAGCCGACTACGTGGCCCGGCAACGCCGCTCCGAGCTCGGCTTGAGCGAGTCCGAGCTGATCGTCACCCGGCAGGCCCTCGACGACCTCCGGGACCGGCTCTACGTGCTGGAGGCCGCCGTGGAAGACGTCGACCGGGACCTGGCCGACGCCGACGGGGAGCAGGACGTGCGAGCGGCCCTCGCATGGGTGCTGGCCGCCGCGCGCCCCCTCCTGGGCGATCCCGGCCTAACTTGACGTAACGAGGATTATGGGCGCTTGAGGGGTGGCTCACGGCACGTAGGCTCGGGACAGGCTCCCCAGGAGGTGTCGCCGTGCTCCGTCCCATTCAACCCCACGCGTTCCCGGAGTTCTCCTCGCCCTACGAGGAGCGCGTCCACATCAAGCAGCGGATGGCCGCCGCCTTTCGGCTGTTCGACCGCTTCGGCTTCGGCGAGGGCGTGGCCGGTCACCTCACCGCACGCGACCCGGAGCGCCTCGATTGCTTCTGGGTGAACCCCTTCGGCCTCTCCTTTGGGCTGATCCGTGCGTCCGACATGATCCTGGTCGATCACGACGGCAAGGTCGTCGAAGGGGCGTGGCCGGTGAACGCGGCCGCCTTCGCCATCCACTCGCAGGTGCACGGCGCCCGTCCCGACGTACAGGCCGCCGCCCACACCCACAGCAAGGCCGGCCGCGCGTGGTCCACGCTCGGCCGCCTGCTCGACCCCATCACCCAGGACGCCTGCACCTTCTTCGAGGACCACAGCCTGTTCGACGCCTACACGGGTGTGGTCCTCGACACGGAGGAGGGCAAGCGCATCGCCCATGCGCTCGGCGACAACAAGGCTGCCATCCTCCGCAACCACGGACTGCTCACCGTCGGCCACACGGTGGACGAGGCGGCCTGGCTGTTCATCACCATGGAGCGCAGCTGTGAGGTGCAGCTGCTGGCCGAGGCGGCTGGCACGCCCGTGCTGATCGAGCCCGAGATGGCTCGGCTCACCCACAGCCAGGTCGGTAGCCACGCTGCCGGGTGGTTCAGCTTCCAGCCGCTCTACGACCAGATCGTGGCCGATCAGCCCGACCTGCTCGACTGAGCGCTCCTCGAGCCGATGTCGGTGACGCCGATCGACGCCAAGCAGCGCGCCCAGCGCGACGCCACACTGCAGCTGCTCCTTGCCGCCCAGAACCGGCATGACGTCGAGGCGTCGCTGGCCTGCTTCACCCACCCCCGGTACGAGCTGGTGGGCAACCAGCGGGTCTACGAGGGGCCCGACGAGGTGCGCCGCTACTACGCCACCACCTTCGGGGCCTTCCCCGACCTCACCTTCGAGCTGATCGCGGCCCACCATGCCGACTCGTCGGTGGTGGTGGAGATGTGGATGAGCGGTTCGCACCTCGGCTCCCGCCGCGACTTCGAGGCCACCGGCAAGCACTTCCGGTGCCGGATGGCGGCCGTGTTCCAGTTCCAGGACACCGGTCTCATCGGAGCCCGCATCTACTACGACACCGGCACCATCGCCCGCCAGCTCGCCTGACCCCCGCCCTAGGCTCCCGTCCATGGATTGGCCCCTCCGGTTCGGCATCTTCCTGGCCCCGTTCCACCCGGTGGGCCAGAACCCCACCCTGGCGCTCGAGCGCGACCTCGACCTGTTGGTGCACCTCGACTCGCTCGGCTTCGACGAGGCGTGGATCGGGGAGCACCACTCGGCCGGCTATGAGATCATCGCCAGCCCCGAGGTGTTCATCGCCGCCGCCGCCCAGCGCACCCGTCACCTCCGCCTCGGCACGGGAGTGAGCTCACTCCCCTACCACCAGCCGCTCATGCTGGCCGATCGCATGGTCCTGCTCGACCATCTCACGCGCGGCCGGGTGATGTTCGGGGTAGGCCCAGGGGCCCTGCCGTCCGACGCCTTCATGATGGGCATCGACGTGGCCCGCCAGCGGGACATGATGGAGGAGAGCTTCGAGGTCATCCTCGAGTTGCTCGCCGGTGACGAACCGGTGACCCGCCAGACCGATTGGTTCACGCTGAGGGATGCTCGGCTGCAGCTTCGTCCCTACTCCGATCCGTGCTTCGAGATCGCAGTAGCGGCCCAGGTGTCCCCCTCGGGGCCCCGTCTGGCGGGCCGCTTCGGCACCTCGCTGCTGTCGATCGGTGCCACCAGCCAGGGCGGCTTCGACATCCTCGGTTCGCACTGGTCGGTGATGGAGGAGCGGGCGGCGGAGTTCGGCACCACGGTCGATCGGCGCCGATGGCGTCTCGTGGGACCGGTGCACATCGCCGACACCAAGGCCCAGGCTTACGAGGACGTACGGTTCGGCCTGCCCCAATGGGTCGACTACTTCCAGCGCGTCGCCGCTCTCCCCCTCGGTCCGGACACGACGGACGTGGAGGAGATGACCGATGCGATGAACGCGTCAGGCTTCGCCGTGATCGGCACCGTCGACGACGCAGTCGCTCAGATCGAGCGCCTCGGCGAGCAGTCCGGCGGCTTCGGGACCTTCCTCAACATGGCCCATGAGTGGGCACCGCGGGAGGCCACGTGGCACAGCTACGAGCTGCTGGCCCGCTACGTGTTCCCCCGGTTCCAGGGCTCGGCGTCGGCCCCCGAAGCCAGCCGGGACTGGGCGGCCGAGAACCGTCCCGAGTTCATCGACGCCGCCACCGCCGCGGTCATGAGCGCCTTCCAGCTCCATCAGGAGGAGAAGGCGGCCGGATCGCAGAGCTGACGGCGCTCAGCCGGTGCAGTTGGCGTCGATGTACTCGCTGACCGCCGTGCTGGCCGCCTCGTAGTCGGCGTCGAACACGCCTTCGATGCTCTGGAGCTTCGCGAGCACGTCGGGGTCGGTGAAGGCCTGCGGATCGGACAGATCGACGTCCTTGAGCGCCTCGGCAAAGGCGGCATAGCCCTCGGCCAGCGTCCGCATGGCATCCCGTATCTCGGCGGGGGCCTTGGCGGCGATGGCGTCGAGCTGCTCGGCACTGGCTGCGATGTCCGCGTCGGCTCCGGGCACCGCCGCGGCGAGCGGGTTCACGAACGCTCCGGCCAGCAGGAACTGGCAATCCTCACCGACCAGCCCGGCGAGGTCCGTGGTGTCCGCCGTGGTGTCCGCGGTGGTGTCATCACTGCTGTCGCCGGTGGTCGTCGTCTTCGACGCGTCCTCCGGGGAGTCGTCTCCCCCACCGCACGCGCCCGTCAGCAGGGCCAGTGCGAGAGCGCCTCCCAGCGTGGCGGACCTGATGCGTCGCATGGCGCCTCCTTGGAGTGGTTGCCTGAGGTCAACCTAGTGGTCTCGGCTGACGAAGGGGGTCGAAACGATCCTGGCCGGCACCGCCTCGCCCCGCATGTCGATTGTCACCGTCGCCCCCTCGGCAAGGCCCGGGGGCAAGAACGCCAGTGCGATGCCATGTCCCAGTACGGGCGAGAAGTTCCCGCTGGTGACCACCCCCACCGGCTCGCCGCGCAACGCCACCGCCTGCTCAGCCCGGGGAGGGCGACGACCCTCGACGGCCAGCCCTCGGAGCAGACGGGACACACCCCGCTCGCGCTCGGCCAGCAGCGCCTCACGGCCCCGAAACCCACCCGGCTTGTCCCACGCCACCACCCAGCCGAGGCCGGCCTGGAGGGGTGTGATGCCGGGCCCCAGCTCGTGACCGTGCAGGGGCAACCCTGCCTCGAGCCTCAGCGTGTCGCGCGCCCCCAGCCCCGCGGGGACGACCCCAGCGGCCAGGACGGCATCCCACACCGCCGCCGCTGCCTCGGCTGGCACGGCCAGCTCCAGGCCGTCCTCCCCCGTGTAGCCGGTGCCGGCCACCGTGCAGACGGCACCCGCCACCACCGCGTTGCGAACGCGGAACCGGCCGACGGTGGCCGCCTCAGGCGAGATGGTGGCCAGGCGCTCTCGCGACTCGGGGCCCTGCACGGCGATGAGCGCCCGGGTGGCCGTGACGTCATCACCCCCGATCGCCCCGACGACCCGATCCGTGTTGGAGGCGTTGGGCATCACCTCGAAGACGTCCTCGCCGAGCCACCAGACGATGATGTCGTCGAGCACGGAGGCGTCGTGCTCGTCGAGGAGGTGGGTGTACTGCGCCCGCCCGGGCGCCACCTTGGCGAGGTCGTTGGTGAAGGCCGCCTGCAGGCACCCGAGCGAGCCCGGTCCCTCCACCCGCACCGTGCCCAGGTGGCTGACATCGAAGGCCACGGCAGCGGAGCGACACGCCTTGTGCTCAGCGAGGGTGCCAGCGGGGTACGAGAGCGGCATGTCCCACCCACCGAAGGGCACCAGCTTGGCGCCGAGGGCCCGGTGGGATGCATCCAGCGGTGAGGTGCGCAGGGTCACCTCGGGGAACCTACCGGGCGGCGGTCACCGGATCGGTGGCGGGCTCGAGCGGCGCGTCGAGCGGGCGCAGCTCGTGGATGGCCGCCTCGACCTGCTCCACGACGCCGTCGAGGGCCAAGAGGTTCAGCACGCCTTGCCCCTGGTACTTGTTCACCACGTCGATGAGGCTCTCGCCGTCGCGCACGAGCACGACGCTGTCGCCTGCGATGACGAGCCGGGCCGCGCTGAGGTCGTCGCCGAGATCGCGTAGGTACTCGAACGCGGAGCGAACGCGGTCGAGGCGCTGCCCGGCGTCGAGCAGGGTCTTGATCATCTTCAGCTCGATGAGGTCCTTGTAGGCGTAGCGACGCCGCGACCCGCTCCCCTTGGCATCGACCAACGACGGCCGGATGAGATCGGTGCGGGCCCAGTAGTCGAGCTGCCGGTAGGTGATGTCGACGATGTCGGCGGCTTCACGGCCGCTGAAGCCTTCAGTGCCCATGACGCGCACGTCCTTGTGCTCTGGTCGAGTGGTGGGTCTCGACGGGGTGACACCGCTGGAGTTACACCGGTGTCGTGGTGTCGAGCACGGTACGACGGCCGGCGCGCGCCGTCAACGCCTCTGGGGCCAATGAACCCTAAAGTCACCCGGCGTGCTGGCCGACCACTGTAGGTGAGGATGCTCACCATCCTTCGGACGAGCGTTGATCTGCCGGTTTGTATCTGGTCGCCTGAGCCGGCGGGGAGCCAATGGCGAACCCACCGTCTGTGCACCGCATCCCTCGGGGGGTGCTGGACACGGAGGCGGAGATGGACGCACAGCGACGAGGAGCCACCTGGGGTGGACGCCGGGGTCGGGCGCTCGGTGCGCTGCTGGCACTGTCGGTGACGTTGGGCGGGTCGATCGCGACCGCCGGCGTGGCCGGCGCGGTCACGACCTACGATCCCGCCACGGATCCCTACTCGATGAACGCCATCACAGCCGCGAGCGGGGCGGAGGCGTGGTGGAACGCCGGCTACACCGGCGCCGGCGTCGACGTGGCGGTGATCGACACCGGCGTGTCACCGGTGACCGGGCTCAGCACCACCGGCAAGATCGTCTACGGCCCCGACCTGTCCCTCGAGTCGCAGGCCCCGAACCTCCGGAACCTGGACACCAACGGCCACGGCACGTTCATGGCCGGCCTCATCGCCGGCAAGGACGCCACCCTCACCGCCCCCTACGCCAATGCTCCCGCCTCGGCCTACCGGGGCATCGCCCCCGACGCCCGGATCGTGTCCATCAAGGTCGGCACGGCCGACGGCGGCGTCGACGTGTCGCAGGTGATCGCGGCGATCGACTGGGTGGTGCAGCACAAGAACGACAACGGGATGAACATCCGGGTC
>DAIQBC010000118.1:0-8231 GCA_036781345.1 Acidimicrobiales bacterium
GCGCGCTGTCCGGGCTGGGGTCGACGGTGACCGTGGGGGCGACGTAGCGCGTCGCGGCGTCGACGTGACCGCCGGTGGCCACCGTGCCGGCCCCCGCCTCGAGCAGTCCGTGCAGGCGGTCGAGGTGCCGGGAGCTGACGATGCGGCCGAAGCTCTTGCTGGCCTTCGGATCGGCGCCGAAATTGGCCCCGATCTGGCTCACCAGCTTCCCCACGAGCGCGTCCTTGATCTGGTGGTCGACGAGCACGTAGTCGGGGGCGATGCAGGTCTGCCCTGCGTTGAAGAACTTGCCCCACGCGATGCGACGGGCGGTCACGTCGAGGTCGGCGCTGGCGTGCACGTACGTGGGTGACTTGCCGCCGAGCTCCAGAACCGTGGGTGTGAGGTGCTTGGCTGCCGCTTCGGCGACGACGTGACCGACGGCGGTGGAGCCGGTGAAGAAGATGTGGTCCCAGCGTTCGGCGAGCAAGGCCGTGGTCTCGGCCACCCCGCCTTCCACCACGGTGACGGCCTCAGGGTCGACGTAGCGCGGGAGCAACCGGGCCAGTGCCGCCGAGCAGGCCGGGGCCACCTCGGAGGGCTTGGCCAGCACGCAGTTGCCGGCCGCCAGCGCGGCGCCGATCGGCTCGACGAGAAGCTGGATCGGGTAGTTCCAAGGGGCGATCACGAGCGCGACACCGAGGGGCTCGGGCACCACCCACGCCTTGGCCGGTGCCGCCGTCAGCGGCACCCGCACCTTGCTCGGCTTCATCCACCGCTGAAGGTGCGAGGCGATGTGCCGCAGCTCCTGCTTGGTGTGGCCGATGTCGGCGGCGAAGGCCTCGACCTTCGGCCGGCCGAGGTCGACGCGCAACGCCTCGAGCAGCTCGGCCTCGCCCTCCTCCAGCATCCGGCGCAGCCCGGCGATCTGCTCCTTGCGCCAGGCGAGCGGTCGGGTACGACCGCTGTCGAAGGTGGCCCGCAGCGACTTGGCGAGCAGTGCAGCGTCGATCTGGGCCGGAGGGGTGAGCGTCATGCCCCCAGCCTCGCGCCGCGACGGCGACGGCGGAAGGGGCGTCGCCCGCGAGAGCGGCGCCTCAGGACACCGCGGGGCTTGGGCGTCGGCTGACCCGCTGCGCGCGGCGGGGTGCCAGCAGGCGGAAGAGGACGAGGAACACGACGAGCGTGCCGCCCGTGAGAGCCAGCCACTGCACCACGAGGGCACTCCGGTCGGCTCCGGACTGGAAGCCGTGCACCGTCGCCGTCATGAACAGGATGAAGCTGCCGAGGTGCACGGTGTGCCAGAACCGGCGAGGCAGGCGCCGCATCAACCACGACGTCACCTCGACGGCCACGAGCAGGTAGGTGGCTGCGATCCCCCAGGCGACTGCCCCGGGACGGAAGGTCGAGGCCATGGGAACGAACAGCTCGCTCCAGCCGAACACCGTGTAGCTGTCCGCCCACAGGGCCACCAGGTGCACACCGACGAACACGAGCGACAGGGTGCCGAGGAAGCGGTGCAGGTCGAGCAGCCAGGCCGGCACGCCACGACGCTGGATGAGGCGCGTGGACAGGGCCAGGCCCCAGAGGATGCTGGCGGTGACCAGCGCCCAGGCGACGAGGCCCGACGACCGTGCCGCGTACCAGGCCAGCTGCGGGTTCAGCTCGGCGAGCACAGCGCCTCCGCGCCGCTGATCGTGACCGTGCTGCGGTCGGTCCGGAACACGGTGGCCTCCACACCGGTGCCGTCGAGCAACGCCGATGCGCCCGCCTCACCGATCACCATCACCGCCTTGGCCAGGCCCTCCGACCAGGCGGCACTGGCGCCACGGGCCACCACCGCGGCCACCCCCGTATCGGTCGGCCACCCGGTGATCGGGTCGACGATGTGGTGCACGGCCTGAGCACCGCGCTGCCAGCGTCGGATCAGCGAGGTGCTCGTGACGACGGCCTCGGTTCCCAGCACCACATCCGACCAGACCATGTCGGGTTCGAAGGGGTCCTGCACCGGCACCCGCCAACCCCCATCCGGCACCTCGCCCGCAGTGCGGATGTCGCCGCCGAGCCCCACCAGCGCCGACGCTGCGCCTCGCAGGATCATGCCCTCGGCCACGAGGTCGGCCGCCAGGCCCTTGCCGACGCCACCGAGGTCGAGGCGCACCCCGCGGGCCACGCGGACCCTGCCGGCGTCGGCATCGAGCTCGACGGCACCAAAGCCTGGAGCGGCCACGGGACGGGCCGACGGACTGGCCCCACCCCTGTCGACGGCGGCGAAGGTCCGGTCGTACCCAAGCGCCTCAAGTCCCACGGCCACAGTGGGGTCGAAGGCACCGGCCGTCCGCTCCCAGAGCCGGCCGGCAGCGGTGAGGGCTCGCAGCAGATCAGGGCTCACCGACACCCAGGCCCCAGCCCGGGCCACCAGCTCGCAGAGCTCGCTGTCCGGGCGGAACCTCGTCCAGGACTGCTCGAGCCGCTCGACCTCGGCCACGGCCCAGTCGGCGAGCGCATCGTGCGCGCCGCCGACGATCAGGTGGGCGGTGCTGCCCATGGCCCTGAACCGTCGCTCGGTCCAGTAGGCGGAGCTGCTCAGCACGCCGACCCGGAGCAGGGAGGAGGCGGGGGCGGCGGCGGGGTGGTCACCACGGGCGTTGGAGTCTGAGGCGAGGCGGGGGGCGGGTTGGGGCTCGCGGTGGTGACCCGTTGCGTGCTGGACGAGCGGGGCGGGGCCACCGGCGCGGTGGCCCCGGCGATCGGGTTGCCGTACTGATCGACGTAGACGGCGTGATGCACCTCCTGCACGATCACGATCGTGGGCGGGACCGGAGGCTCGGTGGGGGTCGGTGCGGTGGTGGGGGCGGCCACTGTCAGCGGCACGGCTCCGGGAAGGTCCCCGGTGCCCGCCGCTGCGCCACCACTCGACCCGCTCTTGGCGTTGGCGGCGATGGCGGTCATGCCGGCGAGGAAGGCGGAGGCGCTCAGCCCCACCACCAGGACCCGGCCGGCGGGCGCAGCATGTCGCCGACGTCGACGAGAGGTCGACGGTGAGCCTTCGCCCCCGACGAGCACGGGCGCCACGGCGGTCGGCCCCACGGCCCCCGCCGAGGCAGCGGGCACGGATGACCCCGTGTCGGCCCGGCGGGCCTGCAGGCGTGCCAAGCGCTCCGCTCGTTGCGCAGCGACATCGCTCGGACCGGCCGCGTCGACGTCAGGCATCGGCACCGCCCGCGCGGAGGTCGCTGACGTGCCTCGACGTTCCTGCAGCCGCTGGATCCGCGCTGCGCGCTCCTCGGTGCTCATCGGTTCAGTGTTGGCAGTTCCATACGCCGTTGTCCTCCAGCTGTGGCTGCTCGCAGCCCACGGGCATCGGCGGGATGGGCTTGTCGGCCGGCCAGTCCCTCGGGACACCGGGGGGCCGCGTGGTGGTCGTGGTGGAGACGACGGTGGAGGTCGTGGAGGTCGTGGTCGGCACTGGACGCTCGGCGGGCGGGGCCGTCGTCGTCGAGGTCCCCGAGGGTGTGGACGCGCCGGCGCCACCCGATGCGGCGGTGCGCACGACCACGGTGTCGTAGACATCTCGTGTTTCGGTGACCCAGACCGGATCGACGGCCACAGGGGCGCTCGCCGAGTCCGCCGTGGCCGTGGCGACCGTGGTCGACGGGACGCCACCACCGACGGCCACGTCGCCGCCGCTCAGCAGTCCCGCCATGGCCGCCACTGCCCCACTGGCGCTCAGCATGGCGCCGGTCGCGGCAACCGCCAGGGCCTTGCGTCGTTCCATGGGTCTCCTCGTGAGAAGCGTGCGCGCGAGACGGCGCTCCTCAGGTGCATCGGCGCCGTCCGACCGATCCCAAGCGCGCGCGGTGCAACTTGGAGAACTCTTTACCGTCGCCGGGCGAACTGTCCTGTTTGCACCGCTCCGAGGGCACCGGCGCCGGCGTCAGCGCTTGCGGGCGATGGTGAGGCCGTCGGCGATGGGCAGCAGCACTGCCTCTACGCGGGGGTCGGCACCGATGTGGTCGTTGACGGCGCGAATGGCCACGGTGTCGTCGCTGTGGTCCTCGGCGTCGACGACCTGGCCGCTCCACAGCACGTTGTCCACCAGCACCAGGCCGCCGGGACGGAGCCGCTCGACAATCTCGTCGTAGTAGGTGCGGTACCCACCCTTGTCGGCGTCGATGAAGGCGAAGTCGATGGGTGGGTCGTACGGCAACGACCGAAGTGTGTCAGCACCTCGTCCGATCCGGAGCTCGATGCGATCCGCGAGGCCGGCCCGGGCCCAGTGGTCACGTGCGATCGAGGTCCACTCCTCGCTCACGTCACAGCAGAGGAGGCGTCCGTCCGTAGCCAGCCCGCGGGCGATGCAGATCGATGAGTAGCCCGTGAAGGTGCCGACCTCCACGGCGAAGCGCGCGTCGACCATCTTGGTGAGCAACGTCATGAGCGCGCCCTGCTCGGGGGCGATCTGCATGCGGCTGACGCCACCGAGGGCCAAGGTGGCGGCGATCAGCGACTCCTGTACCGCGTCAGGCGGCGTGCCGTGGGCGACGGCGTAGTCGTGCACCGCCTTCGTGACGAGGATCGACTTGGTCTCCTGCTCGGCCATGGCGGCAACCTAGGTCGAGTCGACCTCAGCGGCCCGACGTGGAGAAGTGCTGGTAGTCCTTGAGCGAGCCCCAGTAGCCGCCCCACCGCCACCCTCTGGCCGCCAGCGCCTCGACCACCGCGTCACCGGCGTGGATCATCCCGGGGTCAGTGCGGCGTCGGTTGGCATAGGGGGCCGCCTCCGGTGGCAGGACCGTGGATCCCTTCACGTACGGGTTCACCAGCGGGTTGATGTCGACGGCCCGCCCGTACGCGTGCTCTGACCAGGTGGTTCCTCCGGTGGTGAGCCGGCAGTTGAAGGCGCTGGTGTTGTTGGCCGAGATGGAGCGGAGGTCGTCGCCGCCGTAGACGTCGATCGGCTGCATCCGTGCGATCGGGAAGCGGGCTGCGTAGAGGTCAGCGAGGGCGTCGACCATGCCCTGGGCGAGGTCGGCGGCCACGATCAGCCGGCCGGTGTGCACGGCACCGTCGTTGCCGAGATGGGTGGCGTCGATGGCGCGCAGCTGGTCGACCGGCACCGGACACCCGGGGCGCCACGATGCGTCGAGGTCGTCGGCGGTGACGGTCGTGATCGATGCCGAGAAGGGCTGCATCACGGGCGGGGCGGTGACCGGGGGGGCCACCGGCGGCCGGGTGGTGGTGACGGACGGACGGACGGTCTCCGCGGGCGCGGTGGTGCTCGTCGTCCCGGCCGCGATGGTGCCTGTGGTGGCGACGATGGTGGTGCTGGAGGATGTCGAGGTGGGGACGGCCCGCTGGACCACCTCGGTGGTGGCGCTCGAGGGGACGGGCGCGGCTCCCGACCGGCCATCGCGGCCGCAGGCGCTCGCGGTCACCAGGCAGAGCGCCGCCAGCGCGATGCGGGGAGCGGACATCTCCTCAGTCTCGCATTCGTGGCGGCGGAGCAGAGCCCGGCCCGGCCACCTACGTTGAGCGCGCCATGACGGTCGTCGAACGCGAGTGGGTCGCCCTGACCTCGGCCACCAGTGCCCGAGCCGGCCACGGCCCCCATCCCTGCCAAGGCCTCTACCACCGCCCGGCGCGGGCCCGCCCGTCCGTGGCCTGCATCGCCACGCACTACAACGTGGACTTCTCCGAGCACTACCTCGGCGAGCTGCTGGCCCAGCGCGGCATTGGCTTCCTCGGTTGGAACACGCGCTACCGCGGCAACGAAGCCTTCTTCCTCCTCGAGCACGCGCTGATCGACATCGGCGCGGGCGTGCGCTGGCTGCGTGAGGAGGCGGGGGTCGACACCGTCGTCATCCTCGGCAACTCCGGTGGTGGATCCCTGATGGGCGCCTACTTCTCGCAGGCCATCGCGCCCTCCATCGCGCCGACCGTGGGCCTCCCGCTCCCAGACGCCGTGCTCGACCTGCCGATGGCCGATCTGTACGTGTCGCTGAACGCCCACCCTGGCCGGCCGGAGGTGCTCACCGCCTGGATCGACCCCTCGGTGGTCGACGAGACCGACCCGCTCTCCGTGGATCCCGACCTCGACATGTTCCGCCACGAGACGCCCTACGACCCGGCCTTCGTCGAGGGCTACCGGGCCGCACAGACGGCGCGGAACCATCGCATCACGGCGTGGGTGCGCGCCGAGCTCGAACGACTGCAGGCGGCCGGGGCGTGGGACCGCGTGTTCAACCTCCACCGCGTGTGGGCCGACCTCCGCTTCGCCGACCTCACCCTCGACCCCTCCGGTCGCCGGCCCGGCTGCTACGCCGGCGATCCCCGGGGCGCCAACTACGGCCCCTTCGCCATCGGCGGCACCAGCACCCTCCGGTCCTGGCTGTCGATGTGGAGCCTCGAGACCTCGCAGTGCCGGGGCGCCCCCCACCTGGCCCGGATCGCGGTGCCGTCCCTCGTGGTGCAGTCCCTGGCGGATCGCGGGGTCTTCCCGAGCGACGCCCACGCCATCCACGAGGCCCTCGGCGCGGCCGACAAGCGGCTTGAGCTCGTGGCCGGTGAGCACTACTTCGAGACCGGTGGACGGGATGAGGTGGCCGACCTCGTGGCCGGTTGGATCGGCGACCACGCGTGAGCGGCCCGCGTAGGAGAATGCGCCCATGACGCGCGCCGAACCGACCTGATGGCGACCATCGCAGTCACCGGTTCCGCCGGAGGGATCGGGACAGCGCTGCGCCACCGCCTCGAGGCGGAGGGCCATCGCGTGATCGGCGTCGACGTGCGCGACGCCGAGGTGCTGGCCGACCTGGCCACCATCGACGGCCGGGCTGCCATGGTGGCCGCCGTGACCGAGCAGGCGAACGGCGCCCTCGATGGCGTCGTCGCGGCGGCCGGCATCACTCACGACGACGGGGCCCTGGTCACCTCGGTCAACTACTTCGGCGCCGTCGCCACCCTCACGGGGCTCCGGCCGCTGCTCGCCGGCCGGCCGAACGCCGGCGCGGTGGCTGTCAGCTCCAACTCCTCCACCACCCAGCCCGGCCTGTCGCTCGACCACGTGGCCGCCTGCCTGTCGGGGGATGAGGACGCAGCGCGTGCCGTCGCCGGCCATGGGGTGGGCGCCTACGGGTCGGCCAAGCTCGCCCTCGCGCGCTGGGTGCGCCGGCAGGCGGTCACCGCCGACTGGATCGGCGCCGGCATCCGGTTGAACGCCGTCGCTCCTGGCTTCATCGCCACGCCGATGACCGCGGGCACCGAGGACTTCATCATGGGCCTGGGCGAGATCTACCCGATCCCGATCGCACGGGCCGGCGCCGCCGACGAGGTCGCCGGCCTGCTCGCCTACCTGCTCTCCGACGACGCGGGCTTCTTCTGCGGCAGTGTCATCACCATGGACGGCGGCACCGACGCCACCGTGCGCGCCGACCACTGGCCCGCTGCCCGCCCCTGAGGGCGCGGGTGAGAGGCTGACGGGATGGGGTTGGCGACCGCGGCAACGGTGATCGAGGCACCCATCTACGTGGTGTGGGAGGTGATGCTCGACGTCGCCCGCTACCCCGAGTGGAACCCGTTCATCGTCGAGGTGCGGCGGCCGTCCGAAGGCCCGCTGCGCGTCGGTGATCAGCTCGTGCTGCACGTGCGGTGGAACACCGGCGGCCGCGCGAAGGCCTCGGAGCGGATCACGGTCCTGACCCCGCCGACCGAGACGGCCGGGCGCCGGGCCATGTTGGAGTACCGATACGGCGGTCCCGTGGGAGCCCTCGGGCTCGTGCGAGGACGGCGCCGCCAGGAGGTGGTGCGCCTGGATGACCGGCTCACGACCTACACCACGACCGAACGGCTGCATGGCCCGCTGGCCGCGCTGGCCCCGCTGGGTCGGGTCCGGGATGGCTTCGAGCGCCACGCCGAGGCGCTGAAGGTCCGATCCGAGGCCCTCTGGAACCGCTGAGGCTCAGCCCGCCGGGTGCCGCGCCGATACGTTGCCGGGATGCCGATCGACATCTCCGCCGGGTTTGCACCCGGGCTGGCGACCCCCGACCACATCGCGCTGGCCGAGCGCTTCGGCTACCGACGGGCCTGGGTGTACGACTCCCCTGCGCTCTACCACGACGTGTGGGTGACCCTCGCCCGTGCCGCCGAGCGAACGGACCGGATCGGTCTCGGCCCGGGTGTCCTGGTGCCGAGCCTTCGCCATCCGATGGTCAACGCCGCCGCCATCACCACCCTCGCCGACCTGGCGCCGG
>DAIQBC010000119.1:0-8182 GCA_036781345.1 Acidimicrobiales bacterium
CTGCCCGGCCCGGCGCGATGATCACGGGACCTCGGGGTCGCAAAGTGGGACGGTGATGTCCTGGCTCGCGACCCGACACTCGCACGTGCGCGCGCATCGCTCCAGCGGGAGGCGGTTCACGAACACGAACAGCGCCACTGCCAGGAAGGCGCTCACGAAGGCGATGCGAATGACAGACCGCTGCACCAGCCACACGATCAGCGCCGTGACCACCACGAAGGCGCCGATGACCACCTGGGGCAGGTTGTTGGCGAACCAGTCCGGCATGGCGGCGATCAACACGGGAGGAGGGTACCTCGGAGGTAGGTTCCTGGGATGTCTGAGGTCACGCTGACGCCGTCCGGTCCCCCGGAGACGGTCATCGCCGCGGAGCCGCCGGAGGTTCGGCAGGCCCTCGCTGATGCGCTCGCGGTCGCGGAAGACCTGCGGCGGGCAGCCATCGCGGCAGTGGTGGCCGCGTCCCCTCGCTCCATCGCGGCCTGGGCTCGGCTGGGGGACGAGGGACGGGACGTGATCGAGCGCTACGCCGCCTACCGAGTGGGCTACCACCGCGGGCTCGACACGCTGCGGGCCAGTGGCTGGCGGGGGAGCGGCTACGTCCGTTGGGAGCACGAGACCAATCGTGGGTTCTTGCGTGCGCTGGCCGGGCTCCAACGCACTGCGGCGGAGATCGGCGAGAACGACGAGGCCGTGCGTTGTGCCCAGTTCCTGCACCAGCTCGACCCGGCCTGGCCTCCCGCCGAGCTGGCGTGACCACCTCGTGCTCGCCGCGGCCGCCCGTCCAGAGGTGACGTCGGCGGCACGTCGGCGCGCCTTCACCGGAGTGGTGCTGTGCGGCGGTGAGAGCCGTCGCATGGGGCGCGACAAGGCCGGACTCCTGGTGGATGGCGTCGCGATGGCGGCACGGGTGGCGGAGGCGCTGCGAGCCGCCGGCGCCGTGGAGGTGTGGGCAGTGGGAGGCGATCCCGCCGTGTTGGGACCGTTGGGTCTCGGTGTCGTGCCGGACGATGAACCCGGCGGGGGCCCCCTCCCGGCCACCATCACCGCGCTGGGCCACGCCCGCACGGACATCGTCGTCGTGCTGGCATGTGACCTGCTGCACCCGAGCGCGGCAGTCGTGCGGACCCTTGTCGCTGCGCTGGGGGACGCCCCGCCGGAGGTGCAGGCGGCCGTCCCACTGGTCGAGCGGCACCGCCAGTGGGCCCACGCGGCATGGCGCGTCACCGCCCACCCGCGGCTACAAGCGGCACGCGCCGCGGGGGCGCACTCGCTCCGGCGGGGTGCGGGAGGCCTTGCGCTCGTCGAGGTGCACGGGGTCGACCCACTCTTCGTGGCCGACGCCGACACCCCGGAGTCACTCGCCGGCGGCTCGGTTGGAGCTCGGCACCATGGGGCTAGCCTCTCGCCGATGGACATCCCGGAGATCGATGCTGCCGAGCTGCTGGCCCAGCGGGTGGCGGGCGCGCCGCTCATCGACGTCAGGGAACATGAGGAGTTCGCCGCCGCCCACGTTCCGGGGGCCCACCACATCCCGTTGGGTGAGGTCGTCGAACGGATCGTCGAGGTCCCCACCGGAGGCACGGTCTACGTGATCTGCGCGCGGGGCAGCCGTAGCGCCACAGCCGTCGCCCACTACCGAGCGCAGGGCATCGACGCCGTCAACGTGGCCGGCGGCACGCTGGCGTGGATCGACGCCGGCCACCCGACCGACACCGGGGCGTGGCGCGGGACCGCGGGCGTGTGAGCGCCGACACCGGCACCCACACCTGGATTGCCGACGACGCCGCGTTCGCGGAGCTCGTGACCGAGCTGGCCACCGTCGGGGTGTACGGCCTCGACACCGAGTTCCACCGAGAGCGGACCTACCACGCTCGCCTCGCGCTGCTGCAGCTGTCCTGGCCCGGCGGGGTCGCGGTGGTCGACCCCACGCTCGTCGATGTCGCCCCACTGGCGGAGGTGCTGGCCGGCCCCGGCCTGTGCCTCATGCACGCCGCCAGCCAGGACCTCGAGATCCTCGTCCGCGTGTGCGGCACCCTGCCGGAGCGGCTCTTCGACACGCAGATCGCGGCGGGGTTCGTCGGCTACGCCAGCATCGGGCTGGGCGGGCTAGTGCAGGGCGAGCTCGGGGTCAAGCTCCCCAAGGCCGACCGCCTCACCGACTGGTTGGCCCGACCCCTGCCGCCGGGCGCGTTGACCTACGCAGCCGCCGATGTGGTGCACCTCCACGAGCTCCACGAACGGCTCGTCACCCAGCTCGAGGCTCGGGGCCGACTGGAGTGGGCCCTCGACGAGTGCGAGGTCCATCGCACGCGCACCACGAGCGGACAGGTGCCCGACCGTGCCTGGTGGCGGATCAAGGAGGCCCGCTCGCTGCGGGGCCGCGCCGCAGCCGTGGCGCAGGTGCTGGCGGCCTGGCGCGAACGCAAGGCCGCGGAGGTCGATCGTCCGGTGCGCTTCCTGCTCGCTGACCTGCCGCTGGTGGCCATGGCCCAACGCCCGCCCATGACCGAGGACGACCTCGAGCGCGTGCGGGGGCTCGACGACGGAAAGCGCAAGGGTGGCGCGGGGCGTGACCTGCTGGAAGCGGTCGCCGAGGGGTTGGCGTTGCCGCTGGAGCAGGTCCAGATCCCGCCGTCTGAGGGCGTCGACCGCAGCCGCCGAGCGGCTGCGTCGCTCGTGAGCGCCTGGGCGGCCCAGCGGGCCCGCGACCTCGACATCGACGCCGCCATCCTCGCGACCCGAGCCGACATCGAGGCTCTCCTCATGGGCGAGCCCGGCCGGCTGTCCTCCGGGTGGCGCAACGACGTGGTGGGCGAGCCCATCCGCGCGCTGGCGGCCGGCGAGGCGTCACTGGCCGTGGACGCTCAGGGGCGATTGCGGCTGGAGACCCGGTCCGGCGTGCCCCTCATCGAATGACCACCGCAGTGTCGGGCGCCACGGCGCCGGAGAACCGCGCGCCCTCGCCCTGACCGTCGCTGGCGACCTCGACGGTGCCGGTCGCATCCACCGTGACGGGGTCCGCTCCCATGTTGACGAGCACGGTGCGGTGATCCCCGTCAGGGGTGAAGCGTCGCCAAGCCAGCACCTGGGTGGGGGCATCGAGCACCTCTTGGGCCCCGATCATGAGGGCGGGGCTGGCCCGCCGGGCGGTGAGGAGCCGCCGGTACAGATGCACCACGGAGCCGGGGTCCGCCCGCTGGGCCTCGACCGACCGCTCCGACGCGTGGGGAGGGAACGGCAACCAGGGGTCGGCGCCCCACCCATGACCCGCCGTCATGGTCCAGGGCACCGGAGCCCGACACCCGTCCCGCCCCCCGGGGTCCACCACCCGGTCCGGCGGGATGACGGCGTCCTCGAGGCCGAGCTCCTCGCCGGCGTACATGAACGGGGTGCCACGCTGGGTGAGGAGGATCACTGCCGCTGCGCGCGCCCGTGGCTCACCGCCTCCGTGACGTGTGCGGTGCCGGGGCATGTCGTGGTTCGAGAGCACCCAGGACGGCCACGCCTCCCGCGGGTCGAGCAGCTCCTCGATCCTCGCGATTCGCCTCCGCCAGACCCCCGCGTCCCAAGCGGCCTGGGTGGCAGCGAAGTTGAACGCCAGGTGCAGCTCGTCACCCTGGCCGTAGTACGGGGCCACCCACCGGGTCCCGGGCAGGGCGGTCTCGCCGATCAGCACCCGGTCGCCCTCGTACCCATCGGCCAGGCGGCGCATGGCACGGACGTGCTCGTGGGTGCTCGGGTGCTCGTTGGAGGCACAGTGGGGGACCTCTGACCAGGGCGGCTCGTCGTCGGGGAAGGCGGGGTCGCGCCCGATGCAGTGCACGACGTCGATCCGGAAGCCATCGGCGCCACGGTCGAGCCAGAACCGCATGACGTCGTGCATGGCGTCGACCACCTCCGGGTTGTCCCAGTTGAGGTCTGGCTGCTGCGGAAGGAACTGGTGCAGGTACCACTGGGCCGTGGTGTCGTCCCAGGTCCACGCCCGTCCTCCGTCGATGAAGGCCCCTCGCCAGTTGTTGGGGGGCACGGCTGGGCCTCCGCCGTCTCTCCACACGTACCAGGAGCGCTTGGGATCCTCTCGACTCGATCGTGACGCCACGAACCAGGGGTGCTGGTCGGAGGTGTGGTTGGGAACGAGGTCCACCAGCACCCTGATCCCCAGCGCGTGGGCGTCGCCCACAAGTCGGTCGAAGGCGGCCAGATCCCCGAACAGCGGGTCGACCTCTCGGAAGTCGGCCACGTCGTAGCCGAAGTCGGCCATCGGTGACCGGTAGAACGGAGAGAGCCAGATGGCGTCGATCCCGAGCCAGGCCAGGTGGTCGAGGTGTCGGCGGACGCCCTCGAGGTCGCCGACTCCGTCACCGTCCGAGTCGGCGAAGGATCGGGGGTACACCTGGTAGATGACAGCGGAGCGCCACCACGGAGAGGTCACAGGTTCGGACATCGGCGCGAGCCTAGGACCGGCATCCGGGTGCGCGATCGTTGAGGCGCCGCGCTAGGGTGGCGCTCCACTTCACCCCTGCGAGCCTCGGGAGCCGTTCCGTGAAGAAGGGACGCCATCGCCGCTTCGAAGAAGCGCGCAAGCTCAAGCAGTCGGGTCCGGACTTTCTCTTCAGTGAGCCGACCCGGCCCCACACCAGCGAGCCGGAGGTCGACGAGGACGACGACTACGCGGCGTTGGCCCGCAAGTACGGCGCCCTCGACGACGAACCAGCGGAGGACGACTGATCCCGGACGTGCCGAGGCCCGCTAGCCCAGGGCCATGGCCACGGCGTGATCGACGTCTTCGCCACTGAGCGCCAGCACACCGCGACCTCCGACCGCGACCCGCTGATCGAGGAGCACTCGCGCCAGCGTCGGGTCGGCGCCGAGTGGGTCGGGAACGTCGATCAGCACATCACCGATCTGGATGCCGTCGGAGGCGCCCACGGCGCCGTGATGACCGGGGTGGTGAAAGCGGACGGGACCAGAGGTGAGCTCACCGGCGTCGTGGCGGAGCTTCGTGGCGACGCCGGTGACGGCCTCGAGGCGCAGGAGCACGGCGGCCAGAAGATCGTGTTGGGCTCGGGTGCGGGAATCGGCGACGGCATTGACGAGGGAAGGACCGAGGGGCGCTGCCGCGCGGCGCAGCAGTGCGAGGGCCGGTCGGTACGTGTGCCTCCGGCTCCCGGCGCGGGTCCGCCGTAGCGCTCGCGGGTTGGGTCGAGTCGTGGGGACCAGAGCGAGGGCTTGGTGGTCGAGGAAACGGGCAGCCTGGTGGGCGTTGTGGCGGGCGCGTCGGGCTACGTTGCCGCCAGCGTCGTCGAACCCGGGCTCCGCGTGGTTGCCGGCAGCACGCACGACCTCGAGGGCGGCGACGAGCACACGGTTCTCGTCGGTGTCGTAGGCCCGTGTCGTCGTGGCGCAGACGTACAGCCCGGGATCAGCGGCCGACGCTGACCGGGCCGAGAGCGTCTCGGCCCACAGCACCGGACCACGGATCTCCCCGTAGCAGCGCTCGGCCCGATCCGTCGTGGCGATGGCCAGCGACCGGACCACGGTGGGCATGGTGGCGAGCAGGTGCTCGGCCTCGTCGCTCGTGGCCAACACGGTGCCGAGCAGCTGACGGGTGACGTGGGCGGACAGGCCAAGGAGCGCCGCGATCGTCTTCTCGGGGTCATAGGGTGCAACCAGCCAGCCCAGGAGGAGCGCGGAGCCGGTGCCGGGCTCGATGCCGTAGGTCACCGTGGGCCTAGGCGGGCAGGGCCGTGCCGAGCACCTCGCCGATGGTGCGGTGGGCCTCGCCTCGCTCGGGGTCGTCGAGAAGCTCCGCCATCGCTTCGTAGAGGCGCACGGCCTGTTCGTCGTCGATGCCCTCGAACTGGGGGAGGAAGTAGGCGTAGAAGATCTCGTACAGGAGTCGGCTCTTGGTCGGCTGGTCCTCGCCCCGCCGCACGGCGAACTTGGCCGCATCGAGGTAGACGGCGGGACCGAGGTCACGGAAGCGACGGAGGGGCAGCAGCTCTCGCACGATGTCCCCGGGGCCCTCCAGCAGCTCGTGGTAGGCCTCCTCGGAAGGACAGGTGACCTCGACGAAGGCGAACCGCCGCATCAGCGCGTACGACATCTCGAAGAGCAGGTTCTTGTCGAAGACGTTCATCGTGGCGATGATCCGCCAGGTCTGCGGGAGCCGGATGGCGTCGGTGTCGTCAGGCGCTTCCACCCCCGGCGGCACCAGCGAGATGGGCTGCACGCGACCGCCCCGCTTGAACGGCAGGACCACCGGCTGCCCGGACAGAACGGTGAAGAGCTGGCCGAACGCCCGATCGAAGTTGGACCGGTTGAGCTCGTCGATCACGAGCCAGCGGCCGCTCTCGATGGCGTCGACGAACATCCCAGGCCGGAAGATGAGGCCCTCGGCCGTGGGTTGCAGGCCGCCGATCGTCTCGAAGGTGGTCCACTCGGTGGTGGCCGTGGTGGGGAGGTACCCCGTGCACAGCATGGCCTTCTGGGCCACCTCGGCCGTGAGGTAGGCCAGGCTGGTCTTCCCAGTCCCGGGTGGCCCCGTGAGCACGACGTGCTTGCCCGAGTCGATGGCCGCCACGAGCTGGTCGAGCACGTGCTCGGGGAAGTACATCCCGTTGCGCTTGGCGGCGAAGCCGAGCTCCTCAGCGGTGAAGATCATCGTGGGTCGATCCCATCTGTTCGCCGGCTAGCGGCGCCGGAGCACGGGATGGGGAAGGTATCGGTCGTTACCCCGCGCTGCTACATGCTCGGCGAACAAGGCATAGGCCTTGAGCCCCACCATCTCCACGACCTCATCCCGCATCGTCAGGTACACAGGCTCAGGGTCCACGAAGGCGAGGCTGTCATCGGTGCACCACCAGTGGAACTCGCGCCCTCCCTCTCCCCAGTCCCTCCGCTTCCACTCCCGCAGGGTGGAGGTCACGTGGCCATCAGCATCGGTCTGGTCCTCGAGGCGCAGCGGCAGCTGCCAGCAGACCTGCGGCTTCCAGTCGAGGGGCCGCTCCGCGGCCTGCAGGGCCGCGGCGTGCAGGGCGCAGCCGGCGCCACCCTCGAAGCCGGGGCGGTTGAGGAAGATGCAGGCCGCATCGACGAGACGGGTCTTGATCTCCCCGGCCTTGTTCGTCTTGGTGGGCCCGGCCTTGCGGTGCCCGATGGCGTGGAACTGCCACTGCTCGGGTGTGAGTCGCTCGGCGTGGGCGAGCATGGCCGCCTCGTCCGCCTCGTCGACGAAGTGAGCGCCGTAGCTGCAGCATCCCTGTTCCAGCTCCGGGGCCGCTCCCGTCAGGACCCCCTGGCAGCCGGCGCCGTAGATGCACGTCCACGGGCTGGTGAGGAAGGTCACGTCGAACACCCAGGTCCGCTCCTCATCGGGGTCCTCGAAGCTGATCCACTCGTGGAGGTCGTCGGGCACGGGCGCTCCTGGTAGGGGGAAGCGAGCAGCGTAGTGCTCTAGCGTGCCGACGATGGCAGGCGAGTTCGACGACATCCGCAGCCGGCTGCAGGCGATCTCGGACGAGCTGGCCGACCTTTCCATCCAGCGACTGAAGGAGAGCATCGACGCAGGGGGTGACGAGCTGCCGGTCGACGAGCGGCGCCTGTCTCGGGCCAGGCGAGCGGTCGAGAAGGCCATCGGGGTCCTCCGCGAACCTGACGATGTCGGCGGCTTCGATTGACAATCAGGCCTGAGCGCTCGGGAGGTCGTTGAGCGCGTCGATGAGGTGGCGTAGACGCCCGGCGCGTCGGGCGTCGTAGCGCATGACCACGCGGGGCAGGTCGAGGTAGTCGGCGTCGGCCACCTCCGCCCGCAAGGGCTCGGTGCGCTCGATCGTCCCAGCCGCCAGCAGGTCCGCAAAACGGACGTTCAGGTCGGCCAGCTCCGCGTCAGTCGGCGCATGGCGCAGCCGCACGACCAGGCGGTTCCCGACCCAACGGATGGAGTGGTAGCTCCGCCAGAACCGCTGCACCTCGGACACCGCGTGGGCTACGTCGTCGGTGATCAGGAACAGCTCGTGGTCTTCGGGCAGCACGAGACCGGCCGACACCAGCTCCTTGTCGAGAAAGGCCGCCCAGCTGGTCCAGTACGTGCCGCCGGGGACATCGAGGAGGACCACCGGTGCGGGCGTGGCCTTGCCCGTCTGCAGGAGGGTGAGCAGCTCGAAGGTCTCATCCTGGGTGC
>DAIQBC010000120.1:0-8171 GCA_036781345.1 Acidimicrobiales bacterium
CGCCACTCGCCGTCGGCGTGCTCCTCAGCATCCCTACGGTCGCACTCGCCCAGGATCCCGGGGAGGGCGGGCGTGAGATCGCGGTCAACGTCTTCGATCGGAAGGGGACCAGTGACCGCGCCGACGACGAACCGGTCGAGGCTGCTTCGATCATCGTGCGAGACGCAGCCGACAAGGTCGTCGATGAGGTGCGGACCGACAGCGAGGGCAAGGCCACCATCACTCTCCCCGGTGAGGGGCAGTACACGGCGACCCTTGATCTCGAGACGCTGTCGGACGACACCGGGCTCCCGCGCGAGGGTGGCGACGTCATCGCCATCGACCCGAACCGCAGCCGGGTGCTCAACTTCGTGCTCGGCGATCGCCAGCGAGCCACCACCACCACCGCCTCCAAGATCCCGCAGTCGATCTTCAACGGGCTCACCTTCGGCCTGATCATCGCCATCACGTCGGTGGGCCTGTCGCTGATCTTCGGTACCACGGGCCTGGTGAACTTCTCCCACGGTGAGCACGTCACCTGGGGCGCCATCGTGGCGTGGTGGCTCAACGTGGACCAGGGCATGAACATCTGGCTGGCGGCACCGGTGGCCATCGGCATCGGCGCCGTATCGGCCGGCCTGCTCGATCGGGTGCTGTGGAAGCGGCTGCGCGATCGGGGCATGAGCCTGGTGGCGATGATGATCGTGTCGATCGGTCTGAGCCTGGCGTTGCGCAACGTCTTTCAGCTCATCTTCGGGGAGGTGTATCGACCGTTCGGGCAGTACAACGTGCAGCGCGGGATCGACATCGGCCCCATCACCACCTCACCGAAGGACGTGTGGGTGATCGCGATCATCCTCATCGTGATCGTGGGGGTCGCGTCGCTGCTGCAGTACTCGCGCATCGGCAAGGCCATGCGGGCCGTGTCCGACAACCCCGACCTGGCCGCGTCGTCGGGCATCGACGTCGACCGGGTGATCTTGTTCGTGTGGGCGCTGGGCGGTGGCCTGGCGGCGCTCGGTGGGATCATGTTCGGCCTCCAGCAACAGGTGCAGTTCGAGATGGGCTTCAAGCTCCTGCTCCTGATGTTCGCCGGTATCACCCTCGGCGGCCTCGGCACGGCCTACGGGGCCCTGATCGGCTCCTTCGTGGTCGGTC
The DNA here is from genome assembly GCA_036781345.1 of Acidimicrobiales bacterium. Classification (GTDB taxonomy): domain Bacteria; phylum Actinomycetota; class Acidimicrobiia; order Acidimicrobiales; family VFJN01; genus VFJN01. The sequence continues at coordinate 1,138 of DAIQBC010000120.1, forward strand.
TGTTCATCGAGATGTCGACCCTGGTCATCCCGACCGAGCTGAAGAACGTGGGCGCGCTGGGCGTGCTGATCACCGTCCTGCTGTTCCGGCCGCAGGGCATCCTGGGCCGGGCCGAACGGATCGGGTGAGGGAAGGAGCCACATGAACTGGCAGTTCATCTTCAGCGTGTCGCTCACCACGGCCTTCGGACCTCAGGCCGTGGTGTTCGCCCTGGCGGCCATCGGGCTGAACGTCCACTTCGGCTACACGGGCCTGGTGAACTTCGGCCAGGTCGGGTTCCTGGCCGTGGGCGCCTACACCATCGCCATGGGCGTCGACACCTTCGGCCTGAACTTCTGGCTCTGCGTGTTCCTCGTGCTCTTCACGGCCACCGCCCTGGCCCTGTTCCTCGGGGTGCCCACCCTGCGGCTGCGGGCCGACTATCTCGCCATCGTCACGATCGCCACCGGCGAGATCATCCGCCTGTTGCTCCGGGCGGCTCGCTTTCGAGCCACCACCGGCGGCGCCGCGGGGATCCAGAACTTCGCCGGCGACTTCTTCGATCTCAACCCCTTCGAGCCGGGCGACATGCGGCTCGACATCCCCGGCACCCACGTGGGCGTCACCTACTCGAACACGCAGGTCTGGGTGCTGCTCGTGGGCTGGTCCCTGGTCGGCCTCGCGTGCTTGCTCGTCTACTTGCTCATGCGGAGCCCATGGGGCCGGGTCCTCAAGGCCATCCGCGAGGACGAGGACGCGGTGCGGAGCCTCGGTAAGAACGTGTACGTGTACAAGCTCCAGTCGCTCACCCTGGGTGGGGTGATCGGCGCCTTCGGCGGGGTGATGTTCGCGCTCGCCCGGCAGTCGGTCGTGCCCGACAGCCTGGGCACGGCCCTCACCTTCTTCGCCTATCTCGTGCTGGTGCTCGGGGGTGCCGCACGGGTGTTCGGACCCGTCATCGGGGCGATCGCGTTCCAGTTCCTGAAGGCCTTCGTCGACGTGACTCTGCGCCAGGCGATCGACGCCGGCCACGTCACGTTCCTCGCGTCCAACGAGGCCGGCATCGTCGTGAACATCCTGGTTGGCTCTGGGCTGATGGCGCTCATGATCTTCCGGCCGCAAGGCCTCATCGGTGACAAGCGGGAGGTGGCGGTCAGTGTCCGGCGATGACCTCCCGACCACGACGGTGGTTTCGCCGGCCGCCGCGAGCTTTGCGGGCATCCCCCCCGAACCCGGCGTGGCCAAGCCGGATCCCCTCCTCGTGGCCGAGGGCGTGATCCGCCGGTTCGGTGGACTCACGGCGGTCGACGTCGATCACCTCGAAGTGCAGCGGGGCGCCATCACGGCCCTGATCGGCCCCAACGGCGCCGGCAAGACGACCTTCTTCAACCTGCTCACGGGCTTCGACCAGCCCGACTCGGGCCGGTGGACCTTCGATGGGCGCGATCTCGCCGGTGTCGCGGCTCACCAGGTCGCCCGGCTGGGGATGGTGCGCACCTTCCAGCTCACGAAGTCGCTCGCCCGGCTGTCGGTGCTCGAGAACGTGAAGCTGGGGGCCACCGGCCAGCGGGGGGAGCGCTTCTTCACCAGCCTGGTCAAGCCGCTCTGGGCCGCCCAGGAGAGAGACATCGAGGCGCGGGCCGAGCAGCTGCTCGAACGCTTCAAGCTCGATCACATGAGAGACGAGTTCGCGGGCTCCCTGTCGGGCGGGCAGCGCAAGCTCCTGGAGATGGCCAGGGCACTGATGGTGCACCCCGCGATGGTGATGCTCGACGAGCCGATGGCGGGTGTGAACCCGGTCCTCACCCAGTCGCTGCTCGGGCACGTCAAGTCGCTGCGCGACGAGGGGATGACGGTGATGTTCGTGGAGCACGACATGGATGTGGTCCACGACATCTCCGACTGGGTGGTGGTGATGGCAGAGGGCCGCATCATCGCCGAGGGCACCCCGGCGCAGATCAGCACCAACTCTCAGGTGGTCGATGCCTACCTCGGGGCGCACCACGAGGTGGAGCTGGGGGTCGACGATGGCTGAGCACGACGACCTTCCCGCCATCGAGCTCGACACTGCGGTCGAACCCACCTGGAAGGGGCCGCTGCTGGTCGCCAAGACGGTGATCGCCGGCTACGTCCCGGGTGTCGACATCCTCAACGGCTGCGAGCTCGAGCTCGAGCAGGGGGAGCTGGTGGGCATCATCGGCCCCAACGGCGCCGGCAAGTCGACCCTCCTCAAGGCCATGTTCGGCCTGGTGCCGGTGCGGTCGGGATCGATCTCGCTGCGGGGCGAGGACATCACCCAGGCCAAGGCCCACCGGCTCGTTGGCCTCGGGGTGGGCTACGTGCCGCAGATCAACAACATCTTCCCCAGCTTGAGCGTGCAGGAGAACCTCGAGATGGGCCTCTACCAGCGCCCCAAGGACTTCGGCCCGCGCTTCGACGAGGTGTGCGACCTGTTCCCGTTGCTGGGCGAGCGCCGCAAGCAGCGGGCCGGCTCGCTCTCGGGGGGTGAGCGTCAGATGGTGGCCATGGGCCGGGCTCTGATGATGCGGCCGTCAGTGCTCTTGCTCGACGAGCCCTCGGCCGGCCTCTCGCCAGCCCTCCAAGACGAGGTGTTCATCCGCTGCCGGCAGATCAACGACACCGGCGTGTCGATCGTGATGGTGGAGCAGAACGCCCGCCGCTGCCTGCAGATCTGCCACCGCGCCTTCGTGCTCGACCAGGGCCGCAACGCCTACTCGGGCACCGGCCAGGAGCTGATGAACGATCCCAAGGTGATCGAGCTCTACCTGGGCACATTGGCCAAGGCGAGGAAGTAGCGCACGCAAGAGGGCCCCCGCAAGGGGGGCCCTCTGCCATCAGCTCAGCTGGTGCACTCGGTCACTCGCCGGCGTCGAAGCGCTCCCCGAGCGGGTTGCCGATGTTGCCATCCACCAGGTAGGTGGGGATGTCCTGCGGCCCGACGCCTTGCTCGACCAACGCGACCAGCACCCGGCTGCTCTCGTCGAAGCCGATCAGCGCCAGGGCATCAGCGTCGGCCGCCTTCGCCTTCTGGACCTCGGCGTCGAAGGTCTGAGCCTGCGGGTCGTAGGTGATCTTGTCGATCACCTGGCCGCCGCCGGCCTCGAACGATGCGGTGAAGTCGTCGGCGAGGCCGTTGCCGTAGTCGTCGTCGAAGTTGAGGATAACAACGGACGTGTAGCCGTCCTCGGCGATGACCTCCGCCAGCACCTGGCCCTGGAGGATGTCGGACGGGCCAAGCCGGAAGTAAAGGCCCTTGTCGGGGTACTCCGAGAACTGCTTGGACGTGTTGGCGGGCGAGAACTGCGTGACGCCGGCGGCGGTGATCTGGTCGATCACGCTGGCCGACACGCTCGACGAAGCGGCGCCGATGATGGCGTCGACGTTCTGCTGCAGCTCCCGGGTGACCGTCTGCACGGCGGTGTCGGTGGTGGTGTCGCCAGAGTCACCCTCGACGAGGACGACGTCCTTCCCCTTGAAGCCACCGGCCGCGTTGATCTCCTGGACAGCCATCTGGACCCCGGCGATCTCGGGTGGTCCGAGGAACGCGAGGTTGCCGGTCTCCGGCAGCATCGTGCCGATGGTGAGCGTGCCGTCGCCCGCCCGCTCGACCGTGACGGGATCGTTGGGGCGGTTCTTGTACTCGTCGCTCGCCTCGACGGTCTTGAACGTCTGGAGCGAGTCGTCGAGCCGGTTGTCGTCGCCGTACACCTGCACGGCGTACGAGCCGAGGATGGGCTCACCGTTGCCTGACATGTCGGTGGGGCCCGAGACGCCCTCATAGTCGATGTCGGTGCCGGCCTGGATCAGCTGGAGGCAGCCCGCGTAGGTGGTGCACTTCTCGCCGCCCTTGGTGACGTTGACGATCTCCGAGGCGTGGGCGCTGCCGTCGTCGCCCGCCGCCTGCGCGGCCAGGGCAATGATCATCGTGCTGTCGTAGGCCTCGGGACCGTAGGCGTAGGTGCCACCGAGGTCGCCACCGTTCGCCGCGACATGGGCGTCCATCTGGGCGCGGAACTCCGTCACGCGCTCGCTGGTCTCCGGCGCCGGCGTGGTGCCCTTCACACCGGCCAGCTCGCCACCGCCGCCCCCGCCGGTTGTGGTGGTCTCGCCGGCCGTAGTGGTGGTGGACTTCTCGTCGTCGCTGCCGCACGCGGCGGCGAGCAACGCGAGGCCGCATGCCAGCGCGACGGCCTTTACCAACCTTCGGTTGCGCATTGTTCCTTGTTCCTCCCCTTGCCCAGAGACCCTGGGACGATGTGACCGGTGACCCTACACACCCGACCGGACCGCTGCATCACGAGTCGATCTCGCCGCGGCAGACTGCTGAGATGGCCACCGACCTCCTCTTCCTCCGCGACGCGGAGCTGCGCTCGTTCGACGCCAGCGTGGCGGGCGTGGCTGGCGACCGCGTCGACCTGGACCGCACCGCCTTCTACCCCACCGGGGGCGGTCAGCCGCATGACACCGGGCGGCTCACCTGGGACGGGGGCTCTGCTGCGGTGGTGGAGGTGCGGAAGGACGCCGAGGGCACGTGGCACCGGCTCGAAGGGGCCATCCCTCCGGCCGGCGCTCGCGTGCACGGCGAGATCGACTGGGACCGACGCCACGCCCTCATGCGCACCCACACCGCGCTGCACGTGCTGTGCGGTGTGATCTGGAACGAGTGGTCGGTGCCAGTCACCGGCGGGAACATGGAGCCACTCTCGGCCCGGATGGACTTCGAGTTCGACCCGCTGCCCGAGGGCTTCGGCCGCATCGTCGAGGCGCTGGTGAACGCGGAGCTGGCCGCTGACCGCCCGATCGAGGTGAGCTTCCTGCCCCGGTCGGTGGCCCTGCTCGACGAGGATCTGATTCGCACCAAGGTGAGCCTGATCCCTGAGTCGGTGCCGGAGATCCGTGTCGTCGACATCGTGGGGCTCGACAAGCAGGCCGACGGCGGCACCCACGTCCGGTCCACCGCCGAGGTCGGCCGCATCCGCGTGGTGAAGACCGAGTCGAAGGGCAAAGGCAACAAGCGCGTCCGCATCGAAGTGCTCGATGCCTGACGTCGCGCTCGAACCGCTGCGGGCCCGACTGCGCGACCTCGGCTCGGTGGTGGTGGCCTTCTCCGGCGGGGCCGACTCCGCCTTCCTCGCCTGGATGGCCCACGACACCCTCGGTCTCGACGGCGCCCTCGCCGTAACGGCCGTGTCACCGTCGCTGCCCGAGGCCGAGCGGGACCAGTGCGCAGCGCTGGCGGTCGGATGGGGGATGGCCTGGCAGCAGGTCATGACCGACGAGCTCGACAACCCCGACTACGCCCGCAACGACGGCGACCGGTGCTACTGGTGCAAGGACGCGCTGATGGCCGCCGCCGGCCCGGTGGCCGAGGCTCGGGGAGCCACCGTGGTGCTCGGCGTGAACCTCGACGACCTCGACGACCACCGTCCCGGGCAGCGGGCCGCCAGCGAGCGCGGTGCCGCCTTCCCGCTGGTGGACGCCGGGTTCACCAAGGCCGACGTGCGGGCCTGGTCGAGGGACCTCGGCCTGGAGACCTGGGACAAGCCCGCCGCCGCCTGCCTCGCCTCCCGGCTGCCCTACGGCACCCCGGTCACCCTCGGGCGGCTCAGCGCCGTGGAGCGGGCCGAGGCCGGCCTGCGGGCCCTGGGCTTCCGCGAGCTGCGCGTCCGCCACCACGACGACGTGGCCCGCATCGAGGTGCCGCCGGCCGCCCTCGAGGCGGTGGTCGCGCAGCGGGAAGCGGTCGTAGCCGCCGTCGAGCGGGCGGGCTACCGCTGGGTCACCCTCGACCTCGCCGGGCTCCGCCGCGGCGGCTTCAACGACCTGCTGCCGTAGCCGGATCCGTCTTGGCCGATTGCGCGCGCAGGCGGCGACGACGCGCAGGACGATCGACGCGTCTGGCGTTCCGTCGCCGACCGCTGCCCGGCCTTAGGCCGTGGGTGCCATCGCGAGCTCGGCCTTGCGCCCGGGCCACAGCACCGCCGCCCCGACGAGCGTCGGCACGAGGGCGTAGAGGCCCCAACGTCCCGCGCCCAAGCCGGCCCAGGCGGCCAGCTCGCGGAGGTTCGTCACGAGCAGCAGGGCGGCCACCGCCATCCCGAGCCCCTTCTCGGGCAGGAACCGGATCGCGTAGGCGGCCAGCGGGGCGGCGAGGACGCCGCCGATCAGCATGGCCAGCACCACCCCCACGTCCAGGCCGCCGCTGCCGAGCGAGGCGAGCAGCGAGGCGGAGGCGGCGGCCGCCACGGCCACCTCGGCGGTGTTCACCGAGCCGATCGCGTATCTCGGTGCCAGCCCCCGGTGGAGGAGGAACGGGGTGACGACCGGGCCCCAGGCGCCGATCAGGCCGTTGGTCACGCCACCGGCGGCTCCCGCCACGGCCGTGCCTCGGTCGTCGAAGGTGGTGCTGGTCGGCTTGCCTCGGTCGGCGGCCTCCCGGGGGCGCCGGCTGAAGCGGAGGAGGATGCGCAGGCCCATCAGCAGCAGGAGCACGGCCAGGTAGGGGCGGATCTGGTCACCGTCGACGTTGGTCAGGACGGTGGTGCCCACGAGGGCACCCAGCACGCCCGGTACGGCCAAGCGGACCACTACGCGCCGGTCGATGTTGCGAAAGCGCCAGTGGGCGATCCCGCCGGCCGCCCCGGACGCGACCTTGGCCAGGTTCACGACCGTGGAGGTGACGGCGGGTGACATGCCCGAGCCGAGGAGGATCGTGGAGGAGGTCGGCCCGAACCCCATGCCGAGCGCACCATCGACGAAGGCGGCGAAGAACCCCGCCAGCCCGAACACGAGGTAGTCGTTCATGTCGACCATTCCTATAGGAATACCGGGGTTGGGTCAACCGTGATCTCGGCCGGGCTCGCTCGTCAGCTGGGTCCACGTGGGGAAGCTGATGTGGGGCACGTCGAGGTGCTCCACGATGCGGCCCTGGTCGGCGAGCTGATCGAGGCAGGTGATGGCCACCTCCAGGCCCCCCGCCATGGCGATGTAGTCGGCGATCGACAGCAGCAGCGGGCCCGACTCGGCGTCGGCGT
>DAIQBC010000121.1:0-2493 GCA_036781345.1 Acidimicrobiales bacterium
GTGTTCGCCAACAACGACACGTCGGTGCTGCAGTTCCTGCCCCCGCTCGTGGTGACCGACGATGACGTGGACGAGCTCGTCACGATCGTCCGGCGCACCTTCGGCTGAGCGCGTGATCACCGACGACGAGCTCGCGTCCCTCGAGGTTGATGTGGAGCGTGCGCTCGCTCAGGGCGTAGGCGCGGGGCTCAAGGTGCTCGGGTACGGAGAGATCTCCCTCGTGCTCGGCTGGCCGGCTGAGGCGCCCCGCTGGGCCTGCAAGCGGCTCCCGCCGCTCCCATCGGTCGGGGCGGCGGTCGACTACGCCCGCACGCTCGTCCGCTACCTCGACCTGCTCGCCGAGCGGGGCGTCCAGGTGGTTGATACGGAGGTGCGCCAGGTCGCCCTGAGGGACGGCGCCGTGGCCGTGTACTGCGTGCAGCCTGTCCTGCCGGTCGGGTCGATCGCCACCGACGTGGTGCGGGCGGAGCCTGACCGCGCGGCTGCCGTGCTGGGCGAGATCGTCGACCACATCTTCACCGTTACCGACGCGCGCGTCGGCTTGGACGCCCAGCTGTCGAACTGGGCCGCCACAGAGGGGCGGCTCGCCTACCTCGACGTCACGACACCGCTCGTCCGCGGGCCCGACGGCCGCGAGGAGCTGGACACCGACGTGTTCCTCGCCTCGTTCCCCTGGCTGCTGCGGGCGCCGGTGAAGCGCTTCGTCGTCCCAGACGTCATCGAGCGCTACCACCATCCGCGCACCGTCGTGCTCGACCTGGCCGCCAACCTCGTCAAGGAGCGCCTCGAACAGCACATCCCCGCCGTGCTGGCCCTCGTCGGTGATCGGGTCGATCCGCCGCTCACCGACGATGAGGTTCGGGCCGACTACCGCTCGGACAGCCGCACCTGGGCGGCCTTGCAGATGATGCGCCGAGCCGACCGTGCCTGGCAGCGCCGGGTGCGTCGCCGGCCCTATCCGTTCCTCCTCCCCGATCGCATCGATCGCTGATCCCCAGCCGGAGAAGTGACGAATGGCCCTGCCGGCGGCCCTCGGGCACGGGCATGCTGACAGGCGTGGGCGACGGCCGGCGCGGAGGTGACGATGGAGCGGTTGACAGCGGCTGACGCCTGGTACCTCTATCTCGAGGGTCCCACCGTGCACCTGCACGTCACCGGCCTGCTGCTGCTGGACCCGTCGACGGCACCCGGCGGCTTCTCCTTCGCCAAGCTGCGCCGCTACATCGCCAGCCGGCTCGACCTCATGCCGCCGCTGCGGCAGCGACTCGTCGAGGTGCCGCTGGCGATCGACCATCCCTGCTGGATCGAGGACGCAGCCTTCGATCTCGACCACCACCTCCACCACCACGTGCTGGCCGAAGGCGGTGCCACGGCCGAGCTGGCCGACTTCGTCGGTGCGTTCGCGAGCCGACCGCTCGATCGCACCCGACCGCTGTGGGACCTCGTGGTGGTCGAGGGGCTCGAGGACGGCAACGTCGCGATGGTCATGAAGATGCACCACTGCATCGTCGACGGCATCTCGGGGATGGACATCATGGCCCACCTCCTCGACCTGACCCCCAACCCGAAGCGTCGTCGGCGGCTCTCTGCCTGGCAGCCCGACATCCTCCCAGGCACCACCGAGGTGATCGCCGCGGCGGCGTGGAGCCGCCTGACCAGTCCCCTGCGGCCAGTCCGAGCCGCGGCGGGGGTTGCCTCCTCGCTCGTCAATATGACGGGGACCGCGATCCGTCGTCGGCTCGGTGGTGCGGACGCAGTGGCCCATCCGCTCAACGCGCCCCGCACCCGGTTCAACGCCTCGCTCACCGCTGATCGGGCGGTCGCCTTCGGCCAGGCCCCCTTGGACGACCTGAAGACCATCAGGCGGTCGTTCGGTGTGACGATCAACGACGTCGTGCTGGCCGCGTGCACCTACGGGCTGCGTGGCTACCTCGAAGCCCATGACCGGGTGCCTGACCAGGCCCTGGTGTGCTCTGTGCCAGTCTCGACCCACGGGCGGGGCGGTCACGACGGTTCGACCAACAGGGTGTCGACGATGTTCGTGAACCTCCCGGTCCACCTCGCCGACCCCGTCGACCAGCTCCAGCTGATCCATGCCGGCAGCCTGGGTGCCAAGGAGGTCCAGGGCTCGGTCGGGGCCGACATGATCGGGGATGTCATCGAGCTCATCCCGGCGTCGATGTTCCACCTCGCAACGAGGGCGTACTCCCAAGCCGGCCTGGCCGATCGACTCGCCCCCGTCCACAACCTCGTCGTGTCGAACGTCATGGGCTCACCCGTGCCCCTCTACCTGGCCGGTGGGCGGGTGGTGGCGATGTTCCCGTTCGGTCCGCTGATGGAGGGAGCGGGGCTCAACATCACGGTGCTGTCGAACGACGGGGCCATGAACATCGGCCTCATCGCCTGCCCCGATCTCGTCCCTGGCCTCGACGACCTGCTCGAGGAGATGCTCAAGGGGGTCGCGGTGCTCCTGGAGGCCGCCGGCCAGGCTGC
>DAIQBC010000121.1:2593-8155 GCA_036781345.1 Acidimicrobiales bacterium
GGTCGAGGGACCGGCTCAAGCCGTGAGCCCGCGAGCCTCGAGGGTCGAGTCGACGAAGCGCCAGACCTTGCTCGACCAGAGGTACCCCATGTGGTTGCCGGGGTACCAGCACGTCTCCGGCTCCTCCCAGTGCACCCAGAGCCGCCGAGCGTGCTCGGGCGTGGCCAGGCGGTCGCCCAGCCCCGCGAAGATCGCCCGGGCCGCCGGGGGTGCTGCGGTCGGCATCGCCAGGGGCGAGACGACCCGATGGACGTCTTGCGCCGTGCCGTCCAGGATGTTGTGCTCGATGCTGCGCAGGTGCAGGTGGTGCGGCGCGTGGTGGCGGATCAGATCTGGGAAGTCGATCATCGGTATTCCGGCCAGCGCGAGGTCGAGGTCGGCCTCGAGCGCCGCCGTCAAGGCCGTCATCAGGCCCCCGAGCGACACACCGAAGACGCCCACGCCGGTCGGGTGCTGCCGCCGGACCCAGGTGAGCAGGCGGCGCACGTCCCACAACGCCTGGGTGAGCCCGTGCACGCTGTTCATCATCTCGAAGCCGAGGAACTCCTCGCCGCTCAACCGGTTCAGCTTGCGAGCCCCGTGCATGGGCAGCACGATCGCCGCCACGTTCAGCCCCAGCTCGTCGTGGAGGTGACCGGCATGGAAGCTGACGAGGTCCATGAACACCGAGCCCGTCCCGAATCCGTGGATGCACACCACCCACGGTCGGGGCCGTCCCGGGTGCCGGAGCAGCCACGCTGACGCCGTCCGGTTCGACTCGAACGCGAGCCATCGCTCGCGGCCCGGGACTCCGGGCTGCGGTTCGAAGCCACTGAGCCACCACAGCCGCTCGTAGCTACGACCGAGGGCCCAGCCGCGGCTCATCGTCGGATCCTCGAGCGGCGGGGGCACCTGGTGGAACGACGCCGGATCGTCCAACCACCCTCGCTCCTCGAACATGGCGCGAGCCTGGGCCAGCTCCGCACCCACCCGCTGGTACTCGGCGCGGCGAGGGAAGCGGTTCGGGCCGACGGCGAGGGCCATGATCGATTCGTCCATCGCGACATGGCCGATCAGCGACGGTGTCAACCGCGTGGCCGGCACCCCCGGGGCCTGATCGTCGGGGTCGCCGGTCACCACCGAGGTCATCCACCGGGCAGTGCGCGGGAGCGCGGTGGTCAACCGGGCGAGCGGCTGGCGGGCCAGGCGCTTCTCGGCCCCGCGGTAGAGACCAGCCGCCCGGTCCACGACAGCCGCCGGATGCCAGCACGCTCGCCGCTCGGGAGCGTCGCCGACCTCCCCATCCCCGGGGAGCTGAGGTTCCGGTGACACCACAACGGCCATGGTCTGCCTCCCCTGATCGATCTGACCCCAGCGTGCACCGAACCGCCGGCCGACGCCAGGTGACGAGGTCAGATCGACCCGGACAGCGCCACCATCTCGGCCGCGATGTCGTCGGCCAGCAGCCATGGATCCGGGAGGCTCGCGGGGCACCCCAGCACCGACACGTACAGGGTGTCGACGTAGCTCCAGGCCGTGATGTTCAGGCCGATGCCCTCGAGGATCGGACCAGACGAGTACAGCGCCGAGATCACCCCTCCGTCGAGCCCCAGCGGTCGGCGCGGACCGGGAACACTGGAGGCCACGAGGTTCAGCGGCGGCCGCACGCGGTCAGCCAGGCCGGTGGCCGCCCACCCTCGCGTGGTGGCGGCGTGCAGCGCTGGTGGGATCAGCTCCGCCCGTCGCTCGAACAGCCCGGTCCCGAGCGCGGCCCGCAGGCGTCGCGCCGCCACTGCGGAGGCATGGATGGCCCGCAACCGTGCCATCGGGTCGGCGACATCGGTGTGGAGGGGAACGAAGAGGTTGTCGACGTGATTGCCGCTCAGCCGGGGTCCGCCGGTCTGCGTGGCCACGGGGACCGACGCCACCAGGCTGCTCCGAGGGAGGTCCTGTGTGCGGTGGAGGTAGCGCCGAAGACCCCCACCGCAGAGCGCGAGGAAGACGTCGTTCAGCGATGCCCCGGCGAGGTGCTTGGCGGAGGTCATGGCGGCCACCGGCAGGGTGAGGGTCGCGAAGGTGCGCTCGGGCGGGAGCGACACGTTGAACGGAGTGCGGGGCCCGGCGAAGGCTCCCACGATCGGCGTGGTCTCGGTTCGACGGGCCGCGCGCTGAGCACGCACGCCGGCGAGGGTCTGCGCGGCCAGCCCGGGGAGCGACCTGACCGCTCGGGCCGCGTTCGAAGCCGCCGCACGGTAGAGGGCTCGGTTGGTCGGCACCGGCTCCGGTTGGAACGCCTCGTTGATGGCGTCGGCATCGTCCAGCACGAACGCGTTCTCGAGCAACGCCACCGCGGCCCCGCCGTCCGCGAGGGCGTGATGGATCTTCATCACGAAGCCGACCTGTCCACGCGCAAGACCGTCGACCACCGTCAGGTCCCAGAGCGGCCGATCTCGCGGCAGCGGAACCGCCGCGATGCCAGCGACCACGGCCGCGACCTCACGCACCCCACCGGGTGGGGCCACCTCGACCTGATGGACGTGGCGGCGGAGCTCGAACTCGGCATCGTCGATCACCACCGGGTGTCCCAGGCCGTGCGGGACCGGCACCACTCGGCGGCGGAGCACCGGCATCCGCTCGAGTCGTGCCTCCAGGAGACCCAGGAGATGCTCGGGCGTCAACGGTTCCGGCCGCGCCGAGACATCGACGACGACCACCTTGATGGTGTGCATGTGGATCGAGTCCGTCTCCGAGAAGAGGAACCGGGCGTCGAGCCCGGACATCGGCCTCATGGACGTCGGTTGAGCCGGCGGAACATGTCCTTCTGCGCCTTGTAGAGCTTGGGCAGCTCTGGGTAGAGGCGCTGGTAGACGGACCGCGCCGCAGGATCGGGCGTGAACGTGGCGCCGATCGGTGCGTGGTCTCGTGCCCGCGCGCGCTCGACGTCGCCGAGGGCGATGCCAGCCAGGAGGGCCGCGCCCCGCAGACCGGTGTGGATGGGGTCGGCGAGGCGGTCGACTCTGCGGTCCATGACGTCGGCGTGGATCTGGCACCACAGGTCCGACTGGGCACCACCGCCGAAGACGCGGATCGGGTCGAGCCGACGCTTGGCGAACCGCTCGACAGCCTCGTGCAACCAGCGGTTGTTGTAGGCCACGCCCTCCAGCACCGCCCGCACCAACGCGGCGCGGTCGGTGGTGATGGAGACGTTGTGGAAGCCGGCGCGGGCGTTCTTGTCGTCTACGGGTGAGCGCTCGCCGGCGAGCCAGGGTGTGAAGATCACCCCACCGGAGCCGGGGGCCACGGATGCCGCGAGGTCGACCAGCGTCGTGAAGTCGGGCCGCTCGCCGGTGCCCAGCGCGTCGTCGGGGGCGATGACCCTGTCCCGCAGCCACTGGAGACAGGCGCCGGAGGTCTCGTGGTTGTTGGCGACGAGGTAGCCGTGCGCGCCGGCGCCGGGCACCGAAGCGATCTGGCGCACCACGTCGGTCCTCTTGAAGGACACCGGACAGCTGATCCAGGAGGTCGTGCCGATGGCCATGTGCGTCTGGAAGTCCAACGTGGTCCCGGCCCCCACGGAGGCCGAGTGCAGATCGGGGGTGCCGGCGACCACCGCCACGCCATGGGGCAGTCCCAGGGTGTCGGCGATGTCATCGCGCACCGTGCCGATCATGGATGCGGTGGGGCGCAGCGGCGGCAGCTTGGACGCGTCGATGCCTGCGAGCTTCAGCAGCGTGTGGTCGTACACGAGCTTGTCGAGGTGGCGGTTGTCGGTGAGCCAGGCTGCGGTCATCGACGCGTGCGTCGCGATGGCTTCACCGGTGAAGCGCATCGACACGTAGTCGGCCGGCTCGAGGTACCAGCGAGCGGCCCGAGCGATGTCGGGCCGGTCGATCTCGAGGTGGAGCATGTGCCCGATCGGGTCGGCGCCGCTGGTGGCAGGCGCGCCGCCGGTGCGCCGGATCCAGGTGGCGAGCGCCCGCGCCTTGTAGCCGGACACCGGGCCGCCGATGCGCTGACGGATGTGGCGGCCACCGCGGGTGTCGGTCCACAGGATGCAGGGGCCGACCGGTAGGCCCCCCTCGTCGACCGGCACGGTGCTGGCCCATTGCGCCGTGGTGCTCACCGCCACGATGTGATCCGGGTTCACCGCGCCGCTGGCGATCCCGTCCCGGGTCGCGTCGGTGATGAGCTGCCACCACTCCCCCGCATCCTGCTCGGCGCCACCGCCCGGGAGGTGGGTGGTGTTGAGCTCGGCATCGCACGTCCACGCGATCTCGCCGGTGACGGAGACGAGCCCGACCTTCAGCGCCGTCGTCCCAAGATCGATGGCCAGCACGAACCGGTCGGTCATGGGATGGCCTGTTGCTCGTCCATCATGTCCGCCATCACCGCTCGGATGAACTCGTCCGCTTCGGAGGTGCTGCCACCCGGCACGCCGCCGTAGATGGCGCCGCTCTTCGCCGGTTCGTCCTTGTGCCCGGCGGCGTACTGGACGGCTTCGGCGAGGTCGGCCGCGAACGTCTCGGCGACGCCGGCCTGGGTCTGGGGGCGGGTCACGGCCATGTGCAGCGCGTTCGGGTACTGCTGACCGTTGAACCGCCAGCCCCGAGGGCGCATGAAGTCGTTGACGTGGTACACGTCGAACTCGTCGGACGTGAAGCTGAACAGGAAGGTCGGTGCGCCCAGCATCCGGAGCTCTGGGTGCGAGCGCACGGCCGCCTGCATCGACTCTGACGTCTCGAAGATCGCCCTCGCGTAGCGCAGGTACCCCTCCCATCCGAAGCTCACCATCGCCGCCCACGTGGCGGCCAGCAGTCCACCCGACCGGGAGCCGTCGATGCCGGGCGAGCAGTACTTGCCGCCACTCCAGTCGGGCACGAAGAAGTACTGCGCGTTGCGCAGCGCCTTGTCCCGGAACGTGCACACCGAGGAGCCCTTGAATGCGTAGCCGTACTTGTGGGTGTCGGCGGACATGCTCGTGACGCCAGGAAGGCGGTAGTCGTAGACCGGCACGTCAAACCCGAGCTTCTGACCGAACGGCAGGATGAACCCGCCCAGGCAGCTGTCGACGTGGAGGCCGATGTCGCGCTGCAGGGCGAGGCTCGACAGCGCCTCCATCGGGTCGACCGTGCCGTAGCCGTAGTTGCATGCCGACCCGACGAGGGCGACCGTGTTGGTGTCGATGTGGTCGGCCACCCAGTCGACGTCAACCTGGGTGGTGACCGGATCGATCGGGGCGACGCGCAGCTCGATGCCGAACAGGTGGCAGGCCTTGTCGAAGGCCGGGTGCCCGGTCTCGGCCTTGATGACGTTGGGCGAGGTGATGTGGCGCTGCTGCGCGCCGAGCTCGCGGTAGGCGAGCATGGCGTGCAGGATGCTCCCGGTGCCGCCGGTGGTCACCAGGCCGACGGGCGTCGAGTCGGTGACGGCATGGCCGTTGAGCACATCGAGGGTCATGGCGATGATCTCGGCCTCGAACTTGGTCTGGCTCGGGCACATGTCGCGCTGGAGGGCGTTCACGTGGGCGAACCGACCGAACGCCTCGGTCATGAAGTCGTAGTGCTCGTGGTCGCCGCAGTACAT